>JAOUJX010000327.1 GCA_029882955.1 Gammaproteobacteria bacterium | reverse complement strand
TGGTAATATCATGCTCAGCACCGAGGGCGAAGTTAAAATCATGGACTTCAGTATTGCCCATGTCGATGTCGGCTTCGAAAATCATAACGAGGATGTCCAGGGCTCACCCATGTACATGCCTCCAGAGCAGCTATCCGAAGAAAAAAGGCTGGTATTTCAGTCCGATATTTATTCGCTGGGCGCCGTCATGTATGCGTTATTAGCGAGAAAAACACCTTATAAAGCTAGTAGTCTCGAGTCCCTGATATACAAAATATGCAACCTTGAGCCTCAGCCTCTGCTTGAAATTGATCCCCAGTTACCGGCACATATTACTGACATAGTAACGAAGGCTATGAACAAGATTATTTATGATCGTTACGAAACAGCTCAAGCGCTGGCATTTGACCTGGGACACGCATTCGGGCGTCTACGCGAAGTCGGTGATCGCATCGACATGCAGGAAAAATGGAAGACCCTGCGTTATCTGTACTTTTTTAAAGACTTCACCGACGATCAGATAACCGATGTAGTGAATGCCAGTGAGTGGAAGGAATACAACAAAGGTGAAGTCATCATCAATGAAGGTGACAAAGAGGCTTCTTTTTACATCATCGCCAAAGGTGGAGTCGATGTTCTCAAAAAAAAGGAAGTTATTGGCACAATGAAACAGGGTGATTGTTTCGGTGAGATCGCCTTTATCACTCGACGCCCTCGTGTCGCGACCATTGTCGCGCGAACCGACGTTACTTTGATGAGCGTGAGCAATTCACTCATGGAACAGGTTCCACAGGAAACTCAGCTACAGTATTATAGAATTTTCCTCGAAAACCTGATTTCAAGGCTGTCTCAGACAACCGATAAACTCATCAGTGCAGAAAAAGCACTGTCCCAGAAATGAGCATTAAAACACTCACTTTGGCGATGACCGGTGCCTCGGGCGCGCCCTACACTTTAGGCCTGATGAAGTATTGCCTGGGTATGGGAATCCATATTCAATTCCTCACCTCCCAGCCCGGCCAGATCGTACTCGGCATGGAGTCGGACCTTAAACTTGGCGGCAGCGCTCAGAAAATGGCAATGCGGCTGGCCGAATATTTCGACGCCGAACCCGATCTAATCAGCGTTTATGCGAAGGATCAATGGACTGCACCGGTCGCCAGTGGCTCTTCGGTAGCAGATGCCATGGTGGTCTGCCCCTGCACCATGGGCTCACTTGCCAGCATCGCTACTGGCACCAGTGATAACCTCATACACCGTGCTGCGGATGTTATCATTAAAGAACGTCGACCCCTGATTCTGGTACCGCGCGAGACCCCTTTTTCCAGCATACATCTGGAAAACATGCTGAAACTATCGAATCTTGGCGTGACTATCTTACCACCCAACCCCGGGTTTTATCAGGGCGTGAATAGTGTGAATGACCTCGTCGATTTTGTCGTCGCTCGCATTCTGGATCAGCTTCATATCGATAACCAGTTATCGCCTCGATGGGGAAACGCCTGACATTACAATGATCGAACTGCCTCTTTTTCCACTCAAAACAGTTCTCTTACCTGGTAACAAGCTGTCATTAAAAATTTTCGAACCGCGTTATGTCGATATGATCGCCCAGTGTCTGCGCGAAGACAGTCATTTTGGTGTCATACTGATTTATAAAGGTGACGAAGTGTCAACCGACTCAGAGTTTTATTCGATAGGCACCACAGCCAAAATTGATGACTGGCAGGATCGCAGCGATGGCCTGCTGGGAATCACAGCCCTCGGCATCGATCGCTTCGAGGTCATAGATTCCCACAACCGAAACGACGGACTGGTACTCGCTAACGTAGAAATCCTATCCGAGCCGGAATTCACAGAAATCCCGGAACAGTTTTTTTATATGCGCGAACTACTCGAACATATCCTGACACAGGAAGCTAAAATAAAAATCGAAACGGGCGATTTTACGTCGATCATGTATCGATTAATCTACTTACTACCGCTCGAAACCGAGCTTAAACAGCGCCTGCTCGAAGTACCCGATAGCCATGATCGTGCGTCGATTTTGCACGCCGAGCTGATTCGCCTGGGTGTGATTCAATATGTGAAGCCAGGTTCAAATCCAGGCTAAAGGTTTAAATCAGCCACTAACCCCGCTACACTGAGGGCCTGCCAATACCAGGAGAATAATTGTGATGAAAAATCTGGTGCTACTCAGTAGTTTATTGTTGCTCGCCCCGCTGGCTCGCTCTGCCGAATTATCCGGTGTCTTTGTTGACGATGTGATTGCTGCCAAAAATGGCGATACCCTGTTACTCAACGGCCTGGGGCTACGCGAAAAATTCTGGGTCGATGTTTATGTCGGCTCTTTATATCTTGGAGAGAAAACCACCAAGATAGCCGATATTTTATCTTCTCAGGAAGCCTGGCGCATTCAAATGGATTTCGTTTATAAAGAAGTCGATAAGGAAAAACTGATCACGGCCTGGAGAGAAGGTTTTGAAAAAAACCAGCCTGATGATGTACTCAAGGCAATCAACGACCGCATGGAACAATTTTACGGCTACTTTGACCGCAATGCTGTTGCCAACGATCAGTATATTCTGGACTATATTCCGGGCAAAGGCACCACCGTCACCCGCAACAAGGAGGAACTAGGCACCATTCCAGGTGACGACTTCAAGAACGCCCTACTCGAAATTTGGCTCGGCAACCACCCCGCCGATAAAAATTTAAAAAAGGGTATGCTCGGTTTAAAGTAGTTAATTACCCCGACTAGAGGTTGGCGAATACACGCCCGGCTGCATCGATAGTCGCGTGCAGGTCCTCGTGACTATGCGCAGCACTAACAAACCCGGCTTCGAATGCTGACGGCGCCAGATAGATGCCCTCTGCAAGCATGCCGTGGAAAAACAGCTTAAAGCGTTCGACATCGCATTGCGCAACGTGTTCAAAGCGCTTAACTTCTGGTTGATCTGTAAAAAACAGGCCGAACATGGCACCTACACGGTTAGCGCGCATGGGTATATTGTTCGAGCTCGCCGCATCCAGAATACCATCCACTAACAATTTGGTTTTCTCGCTCAAATCCGCATAAAAACCATCACGTCTAATAATTTCCAGATTCTTTAGTCCTGCCGACATCGCGACTGGATTACCCGATAGCGTACCCGCCTGATAAACCGGTCCAAGCGGGGCTATATGACTCATGATTTCTTTTGTTCCACCAAAGGCACCAACCGGCATACCGCCACCGATGACCTTACCCAGGGTCGTCAGGTCGGGTTTGATACCGTATAGCCCCTGAGCACCGGTAAGGCCGACACGAAAACCAGTCATCACTTCGTCGAAAATCAGCACACTCGAGCTGGCGTCACAACCATCACGTAGCGCCTGCAGAAAACCATCTACCGGTGGCACACAATTCATATTACCGGCTACCGGCTCAACGATCACACAAGCGACTTCGTTACCAATTTCGGAAAGTACCTGACTGACCTGCTCAATGTTATTGTATTCCAGCGTAATCGTATTTTCCGCCAACGCCCCCGGCACACCGGGGGAATTGGGTACACCCATGGTCAACGCGCCGGAACCCGCCTTCACCAGCAACGAATCGGCATGACCGTGGTAACAGCCTTCGAATTTGATAATCTTATCGCGACCAGTAAAACCACGCGCCAGACGAATCGCACTCATGGTCGCCTCAGTGCCAGAGCAGGTCATGCGCACCAGATCCAGATTCGGCAGAACATCGCAGATTTGCTCGGCCAGCTCGACTTCAATCTGAGTCGGTGCACCAAACCCCAGGCCATTACGAACTGTCGCGGTCACGGCTTCGATAATTTCAGCATTAGCATGTCCGCAGATCATCGGCCCCCAGGAACCGACGTAGTCGATGTAGGCATTACCATCCACATCGAACATTTGCGCCCCTTCGGCGCGCTCGAAAAATACCGGCGTGCCACCGACGCCGTTAAAAGCACGGACCGGTGAATTAACGCCGCCTGGAATCACTTTACAGGCTTGCTGAAATAGAGCTTCTGATCGAGTTATGTTAGTCATAGTTTCCTCTGTGTGTGCTTACTCATTCCTGGTCTTCGTGCATCCAGTAAAAACGCGATGGCTGATACTGCCCCATACCGTAACGCGAGGCATGCTGCAGAGTCTGCCAGCAGTAATCCTGCGCCTCATTTACCGCTGAAATAAAATCCAGATCCTGAGCCAGCAATGCTGCCAGAGCGGCGGACAAGGTACAACCGGCACCATAGTATTCATTATTTAGCCGAGGCCATTGATATTGCTCAATAATGCGGTGATTATGATAAAGCGTATTGATAATGGCCTCACTGGGTTCACGACGACCACTGAGCAAAATATGCTCGCAGCCACTATCCATCAAACCCTGCATCATCGCATTCTGATTATCCGCTTCCGGAATTAACATTGCAGCTTCGAGCGGATTTAGCGTGACAACAGAAGACTGCGGCACCATGAGTTCTCGAATAGTTGCCACCACTTCATCCTCAACCAGTCCCATACCATTACTGGCCACCAACATGGGATCGAATATCACCGGCGTATCCGGGTAATCGATCAAAATCTCATGGATGGCCTGCGCACCCTCCTCACTACCGATCAATCCAACCTTAATCGCCGCCACAGGCGTATCTTCGAGTACCGCACGAGCACTCTGAATAATGATATCGTCATCGATAGGAATCAGACTGGAAACCTGTTGCGCATCCT
>JAOUJX010000326.1 GCA_029882955.1 Gammaproteobacteria bacterium | reverse complement strand
CATTATCTACGACCTGAGCAGTAAGGATGACTAGTACCGACAAATATAATAACGAAGGGTCAAAAGGTGTCATTGCAGAAGCCACTAACAGGCTTAATACAATCGAAATAATCGGTCCAACATAGGGGATTAGATTCAGAATGCCGGTCATGGCGCCCAATAACACTGGGATATCCAGGCCAATAATACTAAAACCGATGATACATACCGTGGCCATAATCATCGACTGGGTCATCACTCCGCGGGTATAGGACAGAAGTTGCTTTGAAACCCGGTGATAAATTAACCAGCCCAGTTCAAAATTCGAATTTGGTAGCCAGTTCATCAGTCGATTACGCACCGAACGAAAGTCTTTCAGCATGTAATAAGTCAGAAAAGGGATGAGTATGAGGAAAATAATAATATTAAGTAACTTGTTAGACAGGCTTAACAGCAGCGATTGAACGAAGGAAGAAGACTCTGATAGCATCGTAATGATGATATCCGAGGCGTCGAATTCGGTGCCGACCAGTTCTGATATTTGCTGATTATAGTGCGTTAAAAAACCTTCCAGCTTGGACAGAATTTGCGGTAATTTGGCCTGTAATAAGCCAGCCTGCTCGATTAGCTGCGGCAGCGCGAAGCCAATAGCAATAAAGGTAACAAACACCAGCACTACCAGAACGATCAAAATCGACAGCGAATGATTCACATTGTGGCGAACCAGATAAATGGTGGCGGGCTCGAACAGAGCATACAAAGTCAATGAGATAACCACCGGAATCAGTACCGATGAAATCATATAAATACTTGCCAGACCGATGGCGATTATCGCGGCAAAAGCCTTAAAGGTCTGAATGTTTGCACTCGTTGAGCGTATATCGGCTGAATCGTTCATGAGGGCTGAGAGCCGATGATCTTATTAGCCTGATACAATCGCTGAGCCAGCACTGAAGACAGGTTCATCAGAAAACGCGCGCCGAGGCGGGGTTCGTATTCGATCCATTCTTCGAGATCCTGCTTAAGGAAATACACCAGCTTCGAGTCGGTCATGGCATAGGCGTCGGCAACACGTTTATCGGTTTCTGCGAGGGCGATCTCACCAAAAAAATCACCACATTCTAATAGTGCGAGCTCCGTCTTGTTTGCCATAACCCGCACAGATCCTTCCAGTACCAGAATGGTACCAGCGCCCTGATCACCCTGCTGGAAAATGATTTCATCGGCATGGAAATTCCTGACATGCATTTTTGCCGACAGAAACTCGATATGCCGGAAAGGGATGTCAGTGAATAACGGTGTCTGTTGCCAGAGTTTAGCGATGGCCTTCAGCTCGCTACTTCCCTGTTTGAAGATATTAGACCAGAATATATGACTCATTAGCCTGTCGATCGGTTGTCATGAACAGGCTGCAGAATAACAGACCGTGACCAAAGTGAGAACTGCGGGATGGAGCTAAAGGAAAAGAGAAATGGCTCCCCGGCCCGGGCTCGAACCAGGGACCCAATGATTAACAGTCATTTGCTCTACCAACTGAGCTACCGGGGAATTGAGGTTGCGTATACTAAATGAATTGAAATAATACGGCAACTATAATTACACGGGAATTTTGCTCGATTAGTGCGTCGGAATAATTATCCCGAATAGCCACCGGTTTTCGAGACTTAATTATTGATTGCTAACTCAATTCAGCATTTAAAAATAAGACCGCGAGAAGCTATAATGGCCGGTTATGAGCAAGCCTTTCCAACTAATTACCGAATACTCTCCAACTGGCGATCAACCCGAGGCAATCGCCGGACTGGTGGATGGGATTCGTGACGGTCTAATGTATCAAACTCTGCTTGGCGTGACCGGTTCAGGTAAGACGTTTACCGCAGCCAATGTGATTCAGACCCTGGAGCGACCAGCGATCATCATGGCGCATAATAAGACGCTGGCAGCACAGCTGTACGGCGAAATGAAAGAGTTCTTCCCGCATAACTCGGTTCAGTATTTCGTTTCCTATTACGACTACTATCAGCCCGAGGCCTACGTAGCGGCTTCCGATACCTTTATTGAAAAAGACGCGTCCATCAATGAGCATATTGAACAGATGCGCCTTTCGGCCACCAAGTCGCTGTTTGAGCGGCGCGATACGATTATTGTCGCTTCGGTATCCGCGATCTACGGACTTGGTGATCCGGAATCCTATTTAAAAATGCTGCTGCATCTGGTGGTAGGGGATGAAATCGATCAACGTAGGATTTTACGCAAACTCGCCGAATTGCAATACAAGCGCAATGATATCGAGTTGAAACGCGGCACCTACAGGGTACGTGGCGAAGTCATTGAGGTGCACCCGGCGGATTCCGACCGCGAGGCCGTGCGCATTGAGCTGTTTGATTCAGAGGTCGAAAGAATCAGTTTATTCGATCCGTTGACCGGTGAAGTGAACAAATCAGTTAAGCGCATCTCGATTTATCCCAAAACCCATTACGCCACGCCTCGCGAAACAATCCTGGCATCACTGGATTTGATCAAAGAAGAGCTGAAAGAGCGTCTCGATCAATTGACTCAACTGAATAAACTGGTAGAAGCCCAGCGCCTGGAGCAGCGGGTCAACTACGATATGGAAATGATGCGAGAGCTGGGTTATTGCAGTGGTATCGAAAACTACTCGCGTTATCTATCCGGCAGGGAAGCGGGCGAGCCACCACCCACATTATTCGATTACCTGCCGGACGACTGCTTATTGTTCATCGATGAAAGCCACGTCTCGGTGCCGCAAATTGGTGGCATGTATAAGGGTGACCGCTCGCGTAAGGAAACTCTGGTTGAATATGGTTTCAGGCTGCCGTCTGCGCTGGATAACCGTCCATTACGTTTCGATGAGTTCGAACGTATGGCACCACAAACTATTTTTGTTTCGGCTACACCAGGCGATTACGAAGCCAGGAATAGCGGAGCGGTGGTTGAGCAGGTAGTGCGTCCGACCGGTCTGATTGATCCCGAGATCGAAATACGCCCGGCTTCGACCCAGGTTGACGATGTGTTATCCGAGATTAACAAGCGTGTCGAACTCAGCGAACGCGTATTAATCACCACTCTGACCAAGCGCATGTCTGAAGACCTGACCGATTATCTGGCCGATCACGGTGTTCGCGTACGCTATCTGCATTCGGACATCGATACCGTTGAACGCATGGAAATTATCCGGGATTTACGGCTCGGTGAATTCGACGTGCTGGTCGGTATTAATCTATTACGCGAAGGTCTCGACATGCCCGAAGTTTCGCTGGTCGCAATCCTCGATGCAGATAAAGAAGGTTTTCTGCGTTCTGATCGGGCTCTGATTCAGACCATTGGCCGGGCGGCACGAAACATCAATGGTAAATCGATACTTTATGCAGACAGAATCACCGGTTCGATGCAACGAGCGATCGACGAAACCGACCGCCGCCGTGATAAGCAAGTGGCCTATAACAAAGAGCATAACATCACGCCTAAAGGCATCAGTAAGCAAATTACCGATGTCATGGACATGGGTTACTCCAATGCGGCACCAAAAGGTTTACGTCGATTTGGTAAGGTTGCCGAAGATGATCTCGGATACGACAGGCTCAGCGCAAAACAATTGACCGCCAAATTAAAGAAACTCGAAAACAGTATGTATGAGCATGCCCGTGACCTTGAGTTTGAAGAAGCGGCGCAGGTTCGAGATGAGATCAGTAGATTAAAAGAGCATTATTTTAAGGGCGACCAGGTTGCCTGAGTTTAAATAAAGAGGAGATTCTGGTGGCATTACATTTTAGTGAAGCGGAATTACAACAACGTCGTGAACGGGTTTGCCAGGAACTGAATCAACAGGGTAAATACGGCTTGCTTTGTTTTCGCCAGGAAACTAACTTTTATCTGACCGGTTACGATACCTTCGGCTATTGTTTTTTCCAGTGTTTATTACTCTGTGCCGATGGTCGCATGGTGTTGCTAACCCGGGCGCCGGATTTACGTCAGGCGCAAAATACCTCAGTAATTAAGGACATCCGGGTCTGGACTGATCAGGCAGGTAGCAATCCATCGAAGCAACTGGTAGAGCTACTCGATGAATTTGGCTGTCGAGGTAAAAATCTTGGTATTGAGTACGATGCATACGGTTTAACCGCCGCTATCTGGCGTCAGCTTGAGTCAGAAATTAAGGGCTTCTGTGAGCTTGGCGATGCTTCCGGCCTGGTGACTGCGCACCGTGTGGTCAAAAGCGATAGCGAGATCGAGTATGTCAGAAAGGCAGCAGAGCTAGCCGACCATGCACTCGATGCCGCTATCCCACTGATCCAGTCCGGTGCCTGGGAAGGCGACATACTCGGAGCTATGCATCAGGCCATATTTTCCGGTGGTGGGGATTATTCGGGCAATGAATTTATTATCGGTTCCGGTAATGACGCTCTACTGTGTCGGTATTTCACGGGGCGTAGACATCTGTCTGAACAGGACCAATTAACGCTTGAATGGGCGGGTGCTTATCGTCACTATCATGCTGCAATGATGCGGACAGTAATCGTCGGTGAAGTCAGTCCGGAGCAATTGAAAATGCATGCGATAGCGGTAGAAGCGCTGGAGGCCTGCGAACATACCCTGAAGCCAGGTGTCGAGGTTGGCAAGGTATTCGACACTCACGCTCGAATTGCCGATTCGGGAGGGCTAAAAAGCCATCGTTTCAATGCCTGCGGCTACTCACTTGGCGCTACCTATA
>JAOUJX010000325.1 GCA_029882955.1 Gammaproteobacteria bacterium | reverse complement strand
ACACGACTTTCTATTTGCTGAAAGCCCTCGCAGCCTGCATGTCTGCAATGCGCCCTCTCCCGCCGCGACCTCGGCGATACCGATTGGTAAATATATTTGTGAGCTGGTGACTAAAAGTACCTAGAGATACAATCCTGGGTTAAACATCAAGAACCAGGGTAAGTACTTCCTTTATCACGAAGGCAAAAATACCCAATCCCAGCGAACCAAAAATAGCCAGTGTTCCGAAACGCCCGGCATTCGACTCGCTAGCCATCTTATACATGATAAATATCATGTAGAGAATTAACCCGCTAACGCAGACGTACAGGGAAATAGTTTCGAACTGGGCAATGGTTATATTCATGAGTAATTTCTAGCTGGCTCTGGCTTCGGGTACAGGAACCGCTCCTGCACGGGAGCGCGCATATTACCCTGTCAGGCCGGAAGCACAAGATGGTATTGGATTAAATAATAGTGGGGATTTACTGCTTAAATTATGGAGGCAAGTCAACACACAATATTCCAGGTGAGTATTTCTAATAATCTTATTAAAGCTGCAATTGATGATTAATGTCTTTCCCTTCCCACTCACCCAACCACAAAGTACCCCCCGGTCAATACTGCATTATTATTCTCACCAACAATTACGCTTAATTCCAGTTTGCTTTTTCTATGTTGTTTGAACCGATCAATAAACACCTGTCTTTCCATTTTATTGACCAAACAGCGGCAGTCGATATCACCGGTGACTGGCAATCGATATTTTATCTCCGCTTTGCCAACCACGAGATCACCCTCGATACCATGCAACTCCATGATATATGACACCATGGCCCAACCGGTCAAAACCGCCAGCGAATAAATACTGCCGGCGAAGCCGGTGCCATGAATATTCACATTCGGTGCTAACGGCGCGTGGACGTGAATCGAATCGTCATTGAGCCCGACAATTTCAAATTGCATGGTCTCACTCAGCGGTATGTTCGACCTGATTTTTTCCTGTAATTCGCTCGCAGATATCGTCATAAACTAATAACCCAATTCTCTATTTACCTGATTTAACAAAGGCTCTCCGGCTTTCAGTCTTCTAAAATTTTCGGCGATGTCGATTACCGCATCGCCCAGATGCCAACCCGACACATGCGGTGTTAACAGAATCGACACCAATCAGTAACGCCATAGTTTAATCTCGAACTGTCACACGGGAAAATACGCGATCGAGTTTTAAGTTCGTCAAAAAGCGAAGTAACAACAATGATAGGATTGTACACAGGAATAAAGCGATTACGATAGGAGACTATCCGTCGTTGCGTGCCATGCATCGCTGTGGCAACCTTAGCCGCTATGTACCCTTATATAACACTAGCTATCACGCTGCTGAAAGCCCGCAATCGCCCCAAACTCGAAATTGAGGACAGCAGTATTTTACACTTGCGTGCCGGTATTACCGACATCGATATTTTCAGAGAACTGAACAACGCCCGATATTTTACGATGATGGAACTGGGCCGATGGGATTATTCCTACCGTATTGGACTGCTCGGTTTGATGAGAAGCAAAAAATGGGGGATAGCCGTTGGTGGTGCCAGTATCCGTTACCGCAGGCGTATCCCTTTTCTGAAAAAATTCACCCTCAACACCAAACTGCTTTGCCACGATGAGCGCTGGTTTTATTTTCTTCAGGAGACGCATATGGGGGAGAAAATTTGTTCGTCGGCATTAATCAAGGCCGGCGTCACCTCTAAGGACGGGCTTGTTCCCGCTACGGAGGTCGCTATCGCACTGGGTAAAGAAGGTTGGGGTGAGGAAATGCCCAAGTGGGTAAAAGCCTGGATTGATGCTGAAGGGCAGAGGCCCTGGCCCAGGGCTCCAGATAAAGAGTCTCCAACAAATTAATAGAATCGATTTATGTGGTTATTCCCACTTAATAAGTTTTAATTTGTCTTACAGTTTTAGTCGCAGTCAGCCATAACAATATAGGAGGGGGTATATAATGGAAAATAACGACGAAACTACCGCTATCGATTCAGCTTTCCCTGAATCTCGATCCAGGTCACGATCGCGTTCTAGATCCCGGTCGAGATCACGGTCACGCTCCCGTTCCCGCTCCAGAAGTCGAACCATCGGTTTTGATTATGACGATACGTTCGACACCGCTCTGGAAGCGAGTGATTTTGACGAAGTAAGAACCACACTGGACTGGAAGGACACTGTCTATGTGTCACGATTTATGCAGCAGAACACGGGGTGGATCTACTTCGACGACAAGGGCAAGCCCGACGTTTCCAAATTTTTAAAAAACACCGGCGCAGACAGCTCAAGGCTGTTTTATCAAATTGCGGAAAATCTCATCGCATTATCCAATACCTCGTCAGATGAAGATAAAAATAAATTAATCGATGACCTACATAAACTATCCGCCGAGGAAGTACAGGAGTTAATCTGGAAGCAGGGTCACCCGCAGCTCGACGAGCGTCTAGACGACATTCTGGATGAGTCCGAAGATTTCCTGCCGAGAATCATGCATGTCTGCGGTATCGATCCCCGAATTCATGTTCATACGATTCGCTTAATGGAGACCATCGTACAGGTCGGTTACGCCGTCGCCATGCACTTCAAACTTGCTTATAGCCGACCACGACCGTCCCAGCTCAACAACAAACTGGAACCCTCGATACTGGTTCCCGCACATCCCTCATTTCCAAGCGGACACGCAACCCAGGCTCACGTCGTCAGCGCTGCGCTCAAGGCGGTTTTTACAAATACCCGTTTCTCCAGCCTAACTACTCATCTTGATCAAATCGCAAAAGACGTCGCTGAAAACAGGGAATGGGCTGGCGTGCACTATGCATCGGATACCCAGCTCGGTAAACATATAGGGCAATATATCTGGCAGCAGGGCATCACCGGGGAAAACTCCGTCTTTAGTGAACTACTCGATCAAGCCAGAAATGAGTGGGCATAAACACCTGTTCCGGCAGCTGTTAACATGATTGAAAACCCTGATAAATTTAATCTGAGAATTAGAAATATAGAGGTCGTGCAGACCGTCCAGAACACCTTACATGATGTTCCACTGATTGCCGGTAAGCGAACTTATGTTCGCGTCTATATAGCCCCGGACCCGTCAATAGCAGGGTTACCAATTGCCGGTGAGCTATGCGCGATAAATGACGCTTGCAAGGTGACAAGCACTTTTCCTGCCATTGAACATAGCCAGTTAGACCAGGAGATATCTACCCATCAACAACGACTGGACTGGTCCAGGTCGCTTAACTTTCTCCTGCCACAGAACTTCTGGGATTGTTCTCCACCAGCACCAATTAGTTTCGAATTAACCAGGGCCTGGTGCATAGCTCCCAATGGTGAGCGAGTCGAGTTTACAAACATAGCCGACGAAGAAAACAACACCCGTGTCGATTTCGTAAAAGACCCGGAAATGCACTGCAGGATTGTTATCTACCGATACCAGGACGGCGACAACCAGCGTCTGCTGCAACCTGGCAGCGGTGAAGTCGCGGCAATACAACACAGGGTTGAAAATATTTTCCCCGTTGCGGCAGTTAACTGGTCCAGTATTATCATTTCGGCCCCCGATGAATTTCGCGCACTGGAAGCTATATCACAAAATAATACGAGTAGTGATGAACAGACAACTCTTGCGCTGGTAAAATTATTCAACCACCTGCAAGTAATACGCGAGCAGGATATCCTGCACGGACGAGACCCCGGAACTCTGTATCTTGGACTGCTTTCAGACCCGACCGGTCGCCTGGGTGGCGCAGCGATGGACTCCCCGCAATTCGCCGCGCCGCATACAGTGGCGATCAGCAGTACCGATTCCGATGGTCAGCTAGGCGCTCATGAATTAGCCCACGCGTTGGGCTGCCGACACCCTGGTATTCCTGATATAAAACTACACGGCCGCGATATCGGGCAACGCAGGGAAACCGACGCAGAGAATCATTCTCTGCACGGCTATCTGTCCGAAAACCTCGACACATCCACAGGCGAAATCCATCTTGGGCTGGATGCCAGATATGGCACCGCCAGCCCGGCTGTTCTGGCACATGACCAGTACTTCGATTTAATGACTTATCGCCACCCTCAATGGATATCGGCCGTTACCTATTCGAATCTCCATCGACGATTACAGGAGTCGAGAAAAGCGAATTATTCGATCAATCCTAAAGCGTCCAAATACTGGACAGTCATAGGAGAATACGACCTGATACGCAAGACCGGCAGAATTCACTATTTGGGCCCGACAAAATATCTAACCCCGGTTCCCGAGTCTATTAACCAGCCCTTACTCAAACTGGCCTGGCATATTGACGAGTTCGGTAGCCGTCAGGCAGAAGTCCCTGTTTATATAAAAGACCTGGAGAAACTGGATGGCTCCCGCAGTATCGGCGTATTTCAACATACCCTGACAACTGAAAAAGAGCTCAAATCTTTAGGTCATACAATAGACAGTAACGGGCCTTTAAAATTATTAATCGGCGAGTTAGTGGTCGATCAAATTGGTGGCCAGGACATTGAAACCACCTCGAATGCTATTGATGAATTAATTTCCCAACTTGTCTCAAGGCGGCAAACCAGCGAGCCCAGCCTGTTGGCATTGAGTTATTCGGTAGAGGATGATGCTTATTACATTGATTACCAATGGCCGGAGAAACTGGTCGGGCATCTGCGGTTAACGACTTCTCTGGCCTGTCAGCGAGGTGGGCAAAAAGACA
>JAOUJX010000324.1 GCA_029882955.1 Gammaproteobacteria bacterium | reverse complement strand
AGACTTCACGCAACAACAAGAGCGTGTTTATTCAATATCAGGGTAAGGTATCCACCCATGACCTTCAAATAGCGGTACGCAAGGACGACAATGAACAATTTGGAAGCGAAAACACCGGCTCAATTGCCTGGGGTAAAGAGCTAGAAAGCGGCCTGATGTTAACCGCAAATTACGGTACTGCATTTAAGGCGCCTACATTTAACGATCTTTATTTTCCAGCTGACTCATTTTCGGCTTCAAACCCAGATCTCATCCCAGAAGAATCCGCAAGTTACGAAGTCGGTCTTGGTGCAAAGAGGAACGGAACGGCATGGTCACTAAATTTATACGAAACAAATATTGAAAATCTGATAGTTTGGGTGGAGGAGCCCGCCTGGTTCTGGTCACCAGTTAACATCGGCGAAGCCCAAATCCGAGGCCTTGAAGCCAGCCTGTCGACACAACTCAGCAGCTGGCAGTTAAACACCAACCTGTCTCTACTAGACCCCAAAAACATTTCCGATGATGCCAACAGCGGCAATCAGCTACCACGGCGCGCCAAACAGACTCTGAGCTTTGACGCCAGCAAACAATACGGCGAGTTCAAGGTAGGCGCGACAGTACTAGCAGTAGGAAAACGCTTCGATGACCTGGCTAATACCACCGAATTAGACAGCTATAACACCATCGGTTTACATATCGATTACTCAGTAGCGAAAGACTGGCTACTACAGGGTAAAGTTGAAAACCTTGGCGATGAGGAATACCAGACTGCAGAAGGTTATAATCAAGCCGGTCGTAACTTTTTTATCACCCTACGTTATCAACCCTGATCAGTCATATGAGCAACTCCGAAAAAGAACAACGCCATCAGACACGCATGCAGCGCAAGAAAGAGGTAGTCGATGCCTCGATTGCCCGCGCTGATCGTAACAAAGGCCTGCTGCTGGTACTCACCGGTAACGGCAAAGGCAAATCCAGTTCTGCTTTCGGAATGCTTGCTCGAGCACTCGGCCACGATATGAAAGTGGCCGTTGCTCAATTCGTCAAGGGTCGGCGCGATACCGGCGAAGAGGCTTTTTATCGCAAGCAGGGAGTGGTCTGGCATGTACTCGGTGAAGGCTTTACCTGGGAAACGCAAAATCTTGAGCAAGATATCGAAACCGCAAGGAAGGGCTGGGAGATTGTTAAAACGCTAATTAGCGATGACAGTATCGACCTGATCGTACTCGATGAACTCACTTATGCGTTTAAATTCGGCTGGCTTGATGTCGAAACCGTACTGGCTGATCTGGCTAAACGGCCCGAGATGCAACACGTCGTCATTACCGGTCGCGGCGCGCCCGATATGCTCTGCGAAGCCGCCGATACGGTAACCGAGCTACGCGACGTTAAACATGCCTTTCGCGATGGTGTGACTGCTCAGCCGGGGATCGATCTTTGATTACCTCACTGCCATGACGATTGCTCTGCTAGCAACCGGTGCGATCTGGCTGGACTGGCTACTGGGTGAGCCAACCCGTTACCATCCGTTGGTTGGGTTTGGCAAACTGGCAACTGCGCTTGAAAACAAAATTTATGGTGCAGAAAATATAAGACCCCTCACACGCAAAATTCACGGCTCCGTGGCCGTCGTTTTATTAATTCTGCCTCTCACAGCTTGTGCCGCGACACTGACGACCTTGCCCTATATCGGTATTCCGGCGAGCCTCTTGTTGCTGTATTTAACAATTGGTCACAAAAGCCTGCACGACCACGCCAAACCCGTCGCCCAGGCATTGAAAAATAACGATGAAGAAGCGGCTCGCGGTCTGGCGTCACGTATGGTAAGTCGAGACCCGTCGACGCTCAACATCCCGGCTGCGACCACCGAATCGATACTTGAAAACGGCAGCGATAGCGTATTCGCTACCTTATTCTGGTTCGCTATTGCCGGTATTCCCGGTGCAGTGTTACACCGTCTGGTCAACACACTCGATGCCATGTGGGGTTATCGTAACCAGCGTTATAATGATTTTGGCTGGGCCGCAGCGCGACTCGACGACTTAATGAATTTCCTGCCTGCCCGACTCACCGCATTAACTTACGCAATAATCGCTCGGTCTACGCTGGCGATCAGCTGCTGGCGTCGACAGGCGCCGCTCTGGGATAGCCCTAACGCCGGACCGGTAATGGCGGCCGGTGCTGGCGCACTGGGCATTAGCCTCGGCGGCCCCGCCCGTTATCATGGTGAATGGCACTCACGCGCTCAACTGGGCGACGGACCCACTGCCAACTATAAAGACATCGAGCGCGCACTAAAACTGGTAAGCAACGGTGTGATCCTGTGGTTATTTATTATTAGCCTGTTTTCAGCTTATCTGGCAATAAGCGTATGAAAACCTTAATCCTCGGCGGCGTGCGTTCCGGTAAAAGCAGGCTGGGCGAACAACTCGCAAGCGACAGTGGGCTTCCCGTTATTTATATCGCGACCGCGACTGCCGACGATACCGAAATGCAGATGCGAATTGAAAGCCATCGAGAATCCAGACCCGACCACTGGACCGTCATCGAAGAACCTATATATCTGGCTAAGGCACTAAAAAACGCCGACAGTAAAAGTCAGTGCATACTGGTCGATTGCTTAACCCTCTGGTTGACGAACCTGCTCACTACGGAAGACGAAAATCTGCTTGAGTCCGAAATCGCCGCGCTGCTCGAAACACTATCGTCACTATCTGGCCAGCTAATCATGGTCAGCAATGAAACCAATATGGGCATAGTGCCGATGGGCGAACTGAGTAGACGCTACTGCGACGAAGCCGGCCGCCTCCACCAGCTATTAGCACAGACCTGCGATCGCGTGATTTTCACGGTCGCTGGTCTGCCCCAAATTTTAAAAGGAGAGCCTTTGTGAGTCATAACAAATGGTGGCAAACATCACCAAAAACAGCCGATGAGTCCATGCGCCGTATCGCCGAAGCAAGGCAGGCAAACCTCACCAAACCACCCGGGGCTCTCGGCAAACTCGAAACCAGCGCAATCCAGCTCGCCGCGTTGCAGGCTAGCGAACAACCAAAAGTAGATGCGGTACATATCACCGTATTTGCCGGAGATCACGGTGTCGCAGCAGAAGGCATATCAGCCTTTCCGCAGGCCGTCACCGCAGAAATGATTAAAAATTTCGCGTCAGGTGGCGCCGCCATTAGCGTTATCGCCGCTGAACTAGGAGCAACGTTAGAGGTGGTAAACCTGGGTACCGTCGTTGATCCAGGCAATATCGAAGGCGTAAAAAATCGGTCACTCGGCCCGGGCACTCAAAATTTTTGCCAACAGGCGGCTATGAGCGAAACGCAAGTTTCACAGGCGCTCGATGCTGGCTATGAAGTCGCTCAACACGCCAAATCAGCAGGTGCTCAACTATTTATTGGCGGTGAAATGGGCATAGGCAATACCACAGTTGCCGCAGCACTGGCCTGTGCCTTTCTCGAAGCCAAACCCGAACTACTGGCCGGCCCGGGAACTGGTGTCGACGCACAGGGCGTCCGACACAAGATACAGATTATTCAGCAGGCACTCGATTTTCACCTACCTCATACAAACTCCGCATATGAAACACTGAGAAGACTAGGCGGCTTTGAAATAGCAGCACTCTCAGGCAGCTATCTGGCCTGTGCGCAAATCGGTCTACCAGTATTAGTCGATGGGTTTATCAGTTCGGTGGCAGCGCTCGCTGCTATTCGTTTATGCCCCGATGCTGAACCCTGGTTTCTCTATTCCCATACCTCAGCAGAACCCGGTCATCGCCTGGTGCTTAAAGCACTGAATGCAAACCCCTTGCTGGACTGCGGCATGCGCCTGGGTGAAGGTAGCGGTGCGGCCTCTACGGTACCTCTATTACGCCTGGCCTGTTCGTTACACAATCATATGGCAACCTTTGCTGAAGCGGGCGTATCAGAGAAAAGCTGATGACTATTCTTGGGCTTTTGCGGCATGGTGAAGTGACAGGCGGCGTCTGTTTCCGCGGTCACCAGGATGACCCGCTCAGTAACAAAGGCCTGGATCAAATGCGGGACTCGGTAAAAACAACAAAGTGGGATGGTGTCGTCACCTCACCACTCAAACGCTGCGCCGAATTTGCCAAACTGGTTTCTCAGCAGCAGGGCATACCACTGGAAACCAACAAAGACCTGATGGAAATCTATTTTGGCGAATGGGAAGGCCGTACCGCAGCAGAACTCATGGATGAAACACCAGAACTTTTAACAAAATTCTGGCAGGACCCTGACCAAAACCCGCCACCAGGGGGCGAAAAGCTGTCGGCTTTCGCGGCCAGAGTGATGCGAGCTAAAGATACCATCCTAAAACAGGCTGGCGAACAACGAATTCTTTTAGTCACGCACGCCGGTGTCATTCGTATTCTACTGTGCCATGACAGACAGATACCTCTAATCAATATGTTCGATATCGATGTCGTACACGGCGGCCTGTATATTTCAACATGAACTTACCTCCTCCTTTTCTTGTTGCCCTGCAATTTTTGACTGTATTGCCGATCAAACTAAAAAGCCTGCCTGACCCCGAATCAAACGGAAAATCGTTACTCTATTACCCGTTGGTTGGCCTGTTAATCGGAATCCCTTTGGCACTGCTGGCGATCCTGTTTGAAAGTGCGCCAACTCCACTCGCAGCCATATTGCTATTGAGCTTTTGGGTGTTATCAACGGGCGCGCTGCATCTGGATGGCCTGGCCGATAGTGCCGACGCCTTGA
>JAOUJX010000031.1 GCA_029882955.1 Gammaproteobacteria bacterium | reverse complement strand
CTACCTATGTTATCGCCTTCGCAGTACCTACTCTCCTTTTTATAAGTACGCGTTAGGATTTACCATATTTATCGCGATCCTGGCTATAAGCGGATATCACCAACTCATCATCAATTATATGCCGAAGTCACAAATCCCTGATGTAAAGACCTGTCCGTGACCTCTACCACATCAACCGAATTAACACTAGAATACCTGGGACCAATCTCTAACTGCTTTAACAATTTATCGACTGCCTCAGCCTCGCCCTGCGCCACTACTTCAACCCGACCATCGCTCAGATTCATGGCGTGACCCTTTATTCCCAGCCTGTCAGCATGACTTTTAACGAAATATCGAAAACCTACACCCTGTACTTTGCCCGATACCATTGCCTCAACGGTTTTCATTTAATCACTCCAGCAATAATCGTTTCAGTTCGCTAATGATTTCCTCGAGGGTATCGTAATTCACCTCGGTAAATATCTCGCCGCCGGGCGCGATGCGCATTATCGGCCCGAAGCCGCATTTACCCAGGCACTCGCGTTCGATCACGGGTATGGGCAGATTATCTGCCTCGATCATATTTTTGATTTCTGCGATATAGTCCAGGTTTCCGCTACCAACGCAGGATCGCTGGCCTGTGCTCAGTCGTTCGTTAATGCACACAACCAGTCGCAATGGGGAAGTCGAATCTGACGTCATTTTAGCTGTATATTAGCAGTAATTTGGCCCCCTGCTTCGGCCCAGAAACTGGACCACTGTGACAATAATGCCAGGCCCTGTTTTTGTTCGGCGCTATCCCCTGCTTCGATACCGAGCCGGTAAGTCTCAACGCCTTTAACAAAATAACGCTGATAGTTTTTGGCCAGGCGGGGGTCAAGCGAAACCAGGAAATCGGCTTCTACCTGGAAAGCCAGTTTAAGGCCCTGGTCCATACTATTGAGGACTTCCTCCAATTGGTCTTTAGTGATGGACTGGTTTTGCAGCTTGCGACCGGCGCTCTCAATCACTGCCAGAGATTCGAGAAAATAATATTTTTGACTACTGTCAGCCTGATCCGAATCAGAACAGGCTGACAGCGTAAAAACTACCAGCCAAACGCAGAAAATGTTACGCCAGTATTCCACTTACCGCTTGCCAGCAATCCGCATCCGCAGGGCATTCAACTTGATAAAGCCTTCGGCATCCTGCTGATTATAAGCACCGCCATCTTCTTCCATGGTGGCAATAGCTTCATCAAACAGGCTATTGGTCTCTGACTTACGCCCGACTACCGACACAGAACCCTTATAGAGCTTTACTCTAACTTCACCGTTAACCGTTACCTGCGAAGCGTCGATCATGTGTTGCATCATCTTGCGCTCCGGGCTCCACCAGTAACCGTTGTAAATCAAACTCGCATATTTTGGCATTAATTCGTCTTTCAGGTGCGCGACTTCACGATCAAGCGTGATTGACTCGATGGCTCTGTGCGCCTTCATCATAATAGTGCCGCCCGGGGTTTCGTAACAACCACGGGATTTCATGCCGACGTATCGGTTCTCAACAATATCAAGTCGCCCTACGCCATTGGCTCCTGCTTCTTTATTAAGCCGGGTCAGTACCTGCGCCGGGCTCATACGCTCGCCATTGATTGAAACGATGTCGCCCTTTTCATAGCCAAGTTCAAGATAGGTCGGCTTATCGGGTGCTGCTTCCGGAGAAACCGACCACAGCCACATATCGTCTTTGGCTTCGGCCCAGGGGTCCTCGAGAATGCCGCTTTCGTAGGAAATATGCAGCAGATTGGCATCCATCGAGTAAGGCGACTTATTGCCCTGTTTCTGCTCGATCGAGATACCGGCTTTCTCGGCGTAATCCAGCAGACTTTGACGAGAGGTTAGATTCCACTCTCGCCACGGCGCGATGATACGAATATCGGGATTGAGCGCATAAGCACCCAGTTCGAAACGAACTTGATCGTTGCCCTTGCCGGTCGCCCCGTGGGAAATCGCATCGGCGCCGGTTTCCTTCGCGATCTCGATGAGTCGCTTCGAAATCAAGGGTCTGGCGATTGAAGTTCCGAGCAGGTATTCACCTTCGTAAATGGCATTGGCACGAAACATCGGGAAAACAAAATCGCGCACAAACTCTTCCTGCAAGTCTTCGATAAATATTTGCTTAACGCCGTATTTCTCAGCTTTAGCACGCGCGGGTTCGACTTCTTCCCCCTGTCCGATATCGGCGGTGAAAGTCACCACTTCGCAGTTATATTCGTCTTCCAGCCATTTCAGGATGACCGAGGTATCGAGGCCACCCGAATAAGCCAGCACTACCTTTTTGATCGCTGAATCACTCATAATTTTCCTGTTGCGTAATATCCAAATCCGGCAGGGATTCGGGATTTTAAAAATGGGACGCTATTGTCGGTAGTATTGGGCAAAAAATCCAGCTTCTGCGTATAATGTTTGCCAATAAATTGAGGAGAATAGCCATGTCTGAAAGCAGTTTTAAGGTTCACGCCCTCGAACTGGGCCCGATGCTGAATTTTGTCTATCTGGTAGAGGATATTAATACTCGCCGCTGTGCGGTGGTCGATCCCGCCTGGGACGTCGATGCAATTGTGAGTAAAGCCAGTCAGCTCGAGTTAAATATCACCGATATTCTGCTAACGCACAGCCATCACGACCATATCAACGGTATCGAAGGCCTGCTTAACCACGGCGATGCCGAAGTGCATTTACTCAAGCACGAATACGAGTTCTGGCAGCATGAACTGGACAAACCGAGCCTGCACCACGGTGGTGACGATCTCTCACTCGGCGACACGAACATCAAGATGTTACATACACCCGGCCATACTCCGGGTTCTGCCTGTTATCAACTGGGTAATGAGATTATTACCGGCGATACGTTATTTGTGTTCGGCTGTGGTCGCTGCGACCTCAGCGGTGGTAATCCCGAGCACATGTTCGAGACACTGAAGCACATGAAAGAACGCCTGCCGGAAGACATGCTAATCCACCCCGGACATAACTATTCGGTGAAAAAGACCTGTACTCTAGGCGAACAGGTCGAAGGAAACCCGTTCATGCATTACGACGACGAGACCGAGTTTGTTAATTATCGCCAGCATGTTCACGACAAAACCCGGGACGAGCCTTATGATGCAGTCAGCAAACAGCAATTGAAGATTGCCAATCTGCTATAGCCCGTAGAGGCACCCCTACAGATAAAGGTCTAATTCGTCGAGATGCTTTACTTTGATGTCTGTGCATTCGGGCCAGTCAATTCCTCGGGTGTCGAGATGTATCGTGGTTACGCCCGCGCTACGACCCGCCTGCAGGTCAAATACATAATCACCTACCATGACAGCTTTGCTGGCGTCTATATTCCATAAATCCAACAGATGGTTAATGCCGTCAGGTGATGGTTTGGGTGTGCAGGAATCTCGGTCCAGGCGATGTTTCTGTGGGAAAAAATGATCGAGACCGCAGGCCTCCAGAGTTTTCTCGACTACCGGCATGGTATTCCTGGTCAAGATAGCCAGTTCAACACCACGAGCGTAGAGTTTCTCCAGCAAATCCAGCGCACCATGCATTAACGAGGACTGCTCGGCGAAGTCTTCTTCGAGCTGGTTAAGCTTTAGCCATAAAGGGGCCGATTGCTCGTCAGGCATTGCATTTAGCGCTTCCAGAATAGGTACTCCGGGAGCTATTCCGAGTTCACGGCGGATATATTCAAAGTCGTGGGCACTGATCGTTAAGGTTCCATCCATGTCGAATATCCAGTGCTGGCATTGCTGTAGTCGATGATTTTGCATGGTCGATATTTTAGCCTGTGCTCGATATTCGCGAAAGAAAATAAAAATCCTGCGAGATTTATGGTTAAAATAATTTTGTTTGGATTTAGAATAGACGTCAAATTGATAATCAGGGTTTCAAAAAATGACGATTAAAGTTGGTGATAAGCTACCTTCAGTAACGCTTCAGTACATGCACGAAAAAGGAGTTTCGAATATAGATTCGGATAAAATTTTCGCCGGTAAAAAAGTGCTTCTTTTCGCCTTACCCGGTGCTTTCACTCCTACCTGCTCAGCAACGCATTTGCCTGGATATGTGGTTAAGGCTGACGAATTCTTTGCCAAAGGCATCGATAGTATCGTCTGCCTGTCGGTTAACGACGCCCATGTTATGGCAGCCTGGGGCAAAGATCAGAATGTCGAGGATCGTGTCTTCATGCTTGCCGACGGCAGCGCCTATTTCACCCGTGCGGTAGGCCTCGATATAGATCGGAGCAAACGCGGCATGGGTATTCGTTCACGGCGCTATGCAATGGTTGTAAACGACGGTGTCGTCGAAGTATTGAACATTGAAGAACCTGACAAGTTCGAAGTCAGCGATGCTGAAACGATGCTGAATTGCCTGTGATGCTATGAGCGATCACGAGTATCGATAAAGTGATCGAGCAGTGTAGTGAAGTAACTGCCACTGGGTAAGGTCGCTTTGATTAATAGCGTTTTTTCTTTCTCCTGATATTCGACGTTTAAATCCTCTACTGCGACCCGGACCGGCCGCATTTGCAGTTTCGCCTTTAGACGTCGTAAACAGTCGACTATCTCAGGATGCCCTGAAAACACCTGTTCTTCAATCGCCTGGGCTTTATCGGCAAGTTTACTATTCCCGTCACCAAACAGGCTGGCACTGCTCGACAGGTCAAAGCTTTTATATCGGTTTCGAATATCATCGTTTAGAGCCTCGTAAAATATCGACTGACTCCCGCTTAACATATAAACATCGCCTTCAATCGGTTCCTGCCAGTATCCTGAATCGATTCTGCTCGATAGGATCTGATTAAAGAGATGGCTGCGAAGGCTCGACAAATAAATACCTTTTTTATTTCGACTAAGCTTTCTGGTCTTTCGTGGATTACTAAATATCTGCAGAGCCCGACTGACATTGTCGAGGCGCTCACCAAACCTTTGCTGACCAAAATAATTAGCCATACCTGCTGATTTGATTGCGTTAATTTGCCGCTCGGTATCCTCAGTAAACCCTTCCAGATTTCGAACGATCACTTCGAACGAATTAGTACGGTGAGTGCCGGGCTTGAGCTTGCGATGATGCCAGCTCTGCTGCAATATGGTATAAGCATCGATCTCCGGCATATTGAATTGATGCATTTGACCGGGTAAATGCAGACTCAGCCATTGTTGGGTAACCGCCAGCTTGTCCTTTAAACCACTATAACCAATATCACGAGGTTTTAGTTTGAAATCACGGGCTATGGCATCGATTAACTCATGCGTACTCATACCGGCTTTTTTGACCAACAGGAATAAATGCTCCCCCTCGCCTGATGGCTCAAAGCCAAGATTTTCGGTGACCTTAAAATCAGCGGCTTGCTCTTTTAGCCTGCCCGTAGTCAGTGCTGATCCGTACGGGTAAGCTAGTACACAATTCATACTTTTTTCGACTTTTCGGCGACCTGATTCCGCAGATAGTTAATACTGATGCTTTCTGGCGCACAGGTCTCGCCATTATGGACCGCTCTTTCGGCCAGCTTTAGCAGAGATTGCGCGTCTGGAAGCAGGTCCGGGTCGACTGCAACGGATTGCTCGACGCTCCAGACCGGCTGACCAACCGACCAGCCGTGTCCAGCACCCTGGCTAATCGTCCTTTCAACGATGACGTCATTAACCTTGCTCAACATTTCCAGGCCACGCAAACTGGCCAAACCACGCTCGTCACGTTGATATACTGCCCAGTAAACCTCCCCCATGCGCGCATCTAGCGCTACCAGTGTCGAGTCGCCCTGTTGTCTGTCGAAACTCACCTGGGCCAGCGTTGCCAGCGTCGATATCGGTACCAGTGGTATTTTTAAGGCAACGCCTATACCCTGCGCCGTGGAGGTGGCAATTCGAACGCCGGTAAACGCACCCGGTCCGTTGGTAAAAGCACAATGTGTTATCGACGACCGGGGAAGCCCTGCGACTTTAATAACCGTTGTCATCATTTTTGGCAAAAGGCGAGTATGTTGTCGAGGCGCGAGCTCGTATTCGGCAAACACACACCCATCCTCGCGCAGTAAGGCGGCGGAACAGGCCTCGGTCGAGGTATCTATGGCGAGGATATTCAAAACAGGAATAGCAAGCTGGGTACGCGGCTAACGCGCTATACCTCGTTTACTGTTTTTAACAAATTCTACAAAAGTATTGACCTCAGGATACTGCTCGCATAACGGCTTTAGCTGCTCAAAAGCCTCGGGGCTCGAGGTACGTGACTTCAACAGTGTTCTAAAACTCTTATGCAAAGCACGGATTAATTCTGCTGAAAAGCCTTTACGCTTTAACCCTTCTTTGTTAATTCCAATCGTCCTCGCTCGATTGCCTGCTGCGGTTGAAAATGGGGGAATATCCTGCGTAATAACCGAGCCCAATCCAGTAAATGCTTTTTCACCAATATCCGTAAACTGATGCACCGAAGTAAAACCACCCAGAATCGAAAAATCCCCAACCGTTACATGTCCGGCAAGGGAAGCCGCATTGGCGAAGACTATATGGTTGCCAACGACACAATCGTGGGCAACATGGCAATAAGCCATGAACAAGTTATCACTACCGATCACTGTCTCGCCGATGCCTTCGGCAGTGCCCCGGTTCAAGGTCACATATTCTCGAATAATATTGTTATCGCCAACCTCCAGGCGCGTCGGTTGCCCGGCGTACTTCTTGTCCTGTGGTGCTTCACCTATCGATGCAAATTGAAAAATTTTGTTATTACGACCCAGTTTTGTTGGCCCATTAATAACAACATGTGGGCCAATAGTCGTACCACTACCGATTTCTACATCGACACCGATTATCGTATAGGCACCCACGCTGACATCTTCCGCCAGACGAGCTGCTGGATCGATGATGGCAGTTTCATGGATCATGCAACTCTATCCTGGGCCGAACACATCATTTCAGCTTCTGCAACCAGTCTGTCGCCGACCAACGCCCGACATTCGTACTTGCCGATACCACGCATATTACGCAGTAAGCGAACATCCAATCGCAGTTGATCGCCAGGTAATACCTGATCACGAAATCGCGACTTATCAATCCCAACCAGCATATAGAGTTTGGTTTTATAGTCTCCATCCATCGAGGAAAATGCTAATAATCCCGTCGCCTGAGCCAACGCCTCCAGGATCAGAACTCCAGGCATAATGGGCTGGCCCGGGAAATGGCCCTGAAAAAAAGGTTCATTGATGGACACATTTTTTATCGCTGACAAATATTCGCTCCGATCGGTTTCCAGCACCCGATCAACCAGTAAAAAGGGGTAACGATGCGGAAGAAATTCCATTATTTTACTTATATCTAGTTCCGACATATAACCTCAGTCATTAATTAAATTTGTAATCATTCTGGCATTCGGGATCGCTGCTCCAGTTCTGCGACTTTCCTGGCTAGTTTATCCAGCGATTTAATACGAGCATTATTTTTTCGCCACTCACTGCTTTCCATTAAAGGCGTGCTCGAAGAGTAAACCCCGGCCTGTTTAATATCTTTGGTGACCATCGACATTGCATTGACTGTTACATGATCAGCTACGCTCAAATGACCTAACACGACCGCCGCACCAGAGATTCTACAATACCTGCCAATATTTGCGCTGCCGGCAATACCGACACATGCTGCTATCGCGGTATGCGCACCAATGCGCACATTATGCGCTACCTGAATCAGGTTATCGAGTTTACAACCTTCCTCGATTATGGTGTCATCGACGGCACCACGATCCACTGTTGTATTTGCTCCAATTTCGACATCATCACCGATGATGACTGTACCGATTTGTGGAATCTTTTGCCACTCATGGTTAACCAGCGCCAGGCCAAATCCATCTGAGCCCAGTACTACTCCCGAATGAAATATACAGCGATCACCGATCACGACACGGTACGCGACTGTGACTCGACTATGAAGCAGACAATCCCGGCCTAGCCGGACATTGTCCTCAATAATACAACCTGCAGCAATTTTAGTTCCAGTACCTATCACCGTATTTTCACCAATGACAGACAGGGCACCGATCGAAACACCTTCACCGAGGGTAGCTGATTCAGCTATTTGAGCCGAAGGGTGGATGCCGGAAATTTTATTACCGAGTACTTCGGGAGGCGTTAACAATGGTATTGCACGCGCAAAACTAAACTGGGGGTCAGGCGAATATATAATGGATTTATTCGTTAGCAAGTTATCGAAATCATCTGGAACAATTAGCACCGAACACCGACTCTGGTCGAGCTGACTGAGATATTTTTTATGCTGCAAAAAGCACAGATCTCCGGTCTGAGCACTCGTCAGCGAGGCTACGCCATGAATAACAAGATCCGCATCACCCTGAAACCGATGATCGAGTTGATCTGCCAGTTGTTGCAGGCTTAACGGCATTAGCTTATATAGACCCTCTAAATTTGAAGAAACTACTGGGCTTCCGGTGTCGTTTCCGCTAACTGATTTAGCATTTGGATGATTTTCTCGGTGATATCGATTTGACCCGATACATAGCTAACACCTTCGGTTAGTATTAAATCGTAATTGCCGGAATCTCCTAATTCTTCGAGCACGCCAGCAATCACCTGTTGCAGCTCACGAATGCCTTCGTTACGGCGCAGATTTTGATCTTCGCGGAATTCCTGTTCCAGGAATTTTAGTTGACTAACTTTGAGCCTGATCTCTCGCTCAAGCTTTCTTCGGATATTGGAATTAATCTTTTTATCGGACTTTATCTGCTCTTCAAGTGCCAGAATTTCCTGCCTTTGTTCCTTTATCTGCGTTTCCCTGGGACCAAATTCCGCTTTCAGGCGCTCTTCGACTTTACGAGCCTGGGGCGCCTGCTTCAAAACCTTAGATGTATTCACAAATCCAATTTTATACGGATGGTCGTCAGCAGTAACGGCGGTACTACCCAGCACAAAAGACAGGATCAGAAAATATCGAGTTAAAACGTTCAATTAAACCTCTTTAAAATGAAGCACCCAGTGCAAACTGGAAATTCCGGATATCATCACCCGGTTCGTCATTTAATGGGAATGCATAGCTAAACTCCAACGGACCAATCGCGGAGAACCATTTCGCTGACAGTCCAACAGATTGCCTGAGCAACTCGGAGTCGTAAGCATCAACATCAGCAAAGACATTACCCGCATCCCAGTATAACCCAAGCCGGAAGGTTTCTGAACTGCCCCACGACTCGATTGGTATCAACAGCTCATTGGTGATAAGAACCTGCAAACTTCCTCCGAAGGGGTCGCCATTACTGTCTAGCGGTCCGAGACTATTGCGATCATAACCACGAACCGAACGAACACCACCAGCGGTAAATTTTTCGAAAAATGGTAGATCGGTGGTGTCACCGGTGCCTTCACCATAGCCTATCCTGGTACGCAGATTATAGGTTAATGAATCGGTCATCGCGAACGCCGATTGATGACGATAACGCAGTTTATAAAATTCGAGATCGCCGCCAAACAGCTGTAGACTGATCCTGTTCAAATGACCATTATCGGCGAAGACTCGTCTATTCCGCGTATCTTTGGATAAGCTGAGAGAAGCAAATCCGCTGGTAAACTCAACATCATTGATCGTCGATGTATCGGTAGTTGAGTCGTATTCTTCAGTGTTATTAATAATAAACTCGAAAATTTCGTCTGCAGTACCCGAAGACAGAGTGATATCATACCCAACAACACCGAACTCAAGGCTCATCCGGTTAAATTCGGACAGCGGGATACCGTAATTCATCGATAAATTGAGTCGATCGATTAAAAAGTTACTGACGTTATCTTCAGCAGCATCAGTTTTAGTAATGCTAAAGTTGAAGCCACGACTAATTCCGTCCGGTGTATAAAAAGGATTATTGTAATTAAAACTATATTGCTCTGACGCAACCGAATTATCGAATGTAAGACTGACTCGGTTACCAGAGCCAAAAATATTATCATGCGTCAAACCCAGACTAAGGGTTGTACCCTGTACCTGGGAGAAGCCTAACCCAATCGAAAAATTTCCAGAGAATCTTTCGGTAACCGTGATCAGGAGGTCGACCATATCATCCTGTCCCTCGACACGAATCGCACGTAATTCTACCGAACCAAGAAAATTTAGTCGTTGCAAGCGGGTTCTTGAGCGGTTTACTTTACTGGTTCGATAAAGTTCACCTTCCATTTGTCGCATTTCGCGGCGCAACACGTTATCACGAGTCCTGTCATTACCGGCAAATTTGATTAGCCGTACCATGATCTTCTTACCCGGATTGACCAGTAACTTTAGACTGACGGTATGATCGCCTTCATTTAGTTCTGGCAGAGCTCTTACCTCGGCAAATGCATAACCTTCTTCGCCGAGCCGTTGCTGAATCAGAGATATCGCTTTAGTTACTTTTTTACGAGAAAATATGTCTCCCTCGCGGAAAGATACGAGGGCCATTAATTCCGCTTTATCGAGCACTAATTCACCGGTTATATCAACTTCCCGCAGGGTAAATTGCTGACCCTCAGTGATATTAACCGATATATTAATATCCTTACGATCAGGACTTATCGAAACCTGTTTGGAATCGACATTAAATTTTACATAACCCTGATCGAGATAATAAGAGCGTAGGTTTTCCAGATCACCGGTTAACTTCGAACTGGCATACTGATCGGATGCAAACCAGCCACTATCGCTGGTTTCGAGTTGGAATTCGTCGAGTAGATCTTCCTCTTCAAACTCATTATTCCCGGTGATATTTATCGAACGGATTAACGCAGGCTCACCTTCGGAAATATCGATATCGATGGCAACACGATCTTCATCCAGGCTACGCGATTTTGCCTCCAGTTTAACCGCATATTTCCCCAATGAATAATAGAGCTGCTGTAGTTCCAATTCGAGCCTGGATAACTGTAGTTCATTAAAAATCCGACCTTTGGACATACCGATTTGGTCCAGTGCCTGGTCCAGCATTTCATCTTCAATTTCTTCGTTGCCTTCGATATTAATTTCCGCGATGGACGGGCGCTCGCGAACCTTGACTAGTAACGTATTATCATCTCGTAGCAGTTCGACGTATTCAAAAAAACCTGTGGAATAAAGCTCGCGGATAATTTCTGCCGATCGGCTATCTTCGAACTCTTCGCCGATATTAATCGGCAGATAATTCAGCACCGTGCCAATCGCTATTTTTTTCACACCGATCACTTCGATGTGATCAACCGTGAAATTTTCCGCTCGTACACTAACCGCAGAAAACAGCAGTGCAAGTGCACTGATAAGAACAACAACTCTCAAGACTACCCTACCAGACGTAATAAATCGTTATAAATAGCGAGCGACATTAGCCCGAACAGTAAAGCGATACCAATTTTCTGTCCTGTCACTTCGACGGCCTCGGAAACCGGGCTGCCCTTTATCATTTCGATCAAATAATAAAACAGGTGTCCACCATCCAGCATCGGAACCGGTAGTAAATTCAAGACACCCAGGCTTATACTGATGATTGCCAGAAAACCCAGAAATTGCTCAAACCCTATTCGAGCCGAGAGGCCAGCATAATGAGCTATAGTTATCGGGCCACTCAGGTTTTTGACACTGGCTTCGCCTATCACCAGCTTACCCAATACCCGTAAGGTCAACCAGGACATACGCCAGGTTTTATCGAGCGACTGTAACAGCGCAGAAACCGGACCGTATTGTTCCACAACTTCCATTTCAAGGCGAATTTCTTCGGGGATTTGATTTATACTCGAGACACCCACATACCCATAAACTTCATTATCCACTTCCATTTTTTTCGGCACTAGAGTTAGAGAAACATTCGCTCCGCCTCGATCAACAATCAAATTCATTGGTACTTCAGGACTAGCTCGGATTAAATTTACCCATTGATCTCCATTTTTTATAAGAAAGCCATCGATAGAAACGATGACATCACCCGGCATAATCCCTGCTTGCTCTCCAGCCCCATCCTCAATGACTTCTTTGATTACAGTTGGTGAATCAGGCCGCCAGCTCGATAAACCAAGCTTGCGTAACAAATCAATTTGCTCATCTTCCAGCAAACCCAGATTAGCGATGTCGATCACCTTTTGCTGAATCTGTAAATCGGCACCCTGAACCTCCAGAACCAGATGTTGTTCGTCAACAGATTTTTCCAGTAGAGTAAAACGTGCCTTTTCCCAGCTTGGCGTTTCGATACCATTCACCGAAAGGATAAGATCCTGTTTCACCAGACCAGCGGTATGCGCCGGACTAGGTATCGCAACGTCGCCAATGACCGGTTTAATCCCCGCAACACCAGCCAGATATATCAAATAATAGGCCGCAATCGCAAAGATAAAGTTGAATATCGGCCCTGCTGCAACAATGGCAAAGCGTCTCCAGACACTTTTGCGATTAAAAGCCCGATCAAGCTCATTTCCTTCAACATCGCCTTCGCGTTCGTCGAGCATTTTCACATAACCGCCCAGCGGTATACTCGCAATCACGTATTCGGTCTGATCCTCTCCTGCAACTTTAGTCCATAACGGCTTACCGAAACCAACCGAGAAGCGTAAAACCTTAACACCCATTTTACGCGCTACCCAGTAGTGTCCAAATTCGTGAATCGTCACCAGTACCCCGATGGCAACCACGAAAGCAGCAATGCTGTATAAAATTGAAATTAAATTCATATTAGTAATTAGACCGCTAAGTGTTTAATTTGTTGCTGAACATATTCTCGCGCTCGAAAATCATCCGCTAAAATGGTCTGTAAATCATCGACAACCTGGGCCTCGATATTTTCAAGGGTTTTCTCAATCAACTTTGCTATCTCGACAAATTTTATCTGTTTGGCTAAAAAACTCTCTACCGCCATTTCGTTGGCGGCGTTCAGAATCGCCATACTGGTACCACCCTGTCGAAATGCAGCTCGTGCCAGCCGCAAACAGGGGAATCGGTTTTCATCGGCATCCTCGAAGTTTAACTGACTGACTCGAACCAGATCCAAAGGTTCGACACCACTGACGATTCTTTCAGGCCATGCCAGCGCATGGGCTATCGGCGTACGCATATCCGGGTTACCCATTTGTGCCAGCACCGAGCCATCATTATAAGCGACCAGCGAATGGATAATACTCTGTTTATGAAGAACAATGTTGATATCGGACTCATCAACATCGAATAGCCAGCAGGCTTCTATCAGTTCCAGTCCCTTGTTCATCATAGTGGCGGAATCGACTGATATTTTCGGCCCCATATCCCAGTTAGGATGGGCAATGGCCTGTTCGGGTGTCACACCATCGAATTCGCTTAAAGCAAGCTCACGAAACGGTCCACCCGAACCGGTTAGCAAAATTTTGGTTACGCCCGACGGTTTACTACCAACCCCATATCCCGAGGGTAAACACTGGAATATAGCGTTATGTTCACTATCCACCGGTAATAATGTCGCACCGTGCTCGACTACCTCATCCATAAACAGTGAACCCGCCATTACCAGCGCCTCTTTGTTGGCCAGTAAGACTCGCTTACCCGACTTCACTGCGGCTAAGGTCGGCATCAACCCAACCGCACCAACAATCGCGGCGACCACTATATCGACTTCGGCATCCGAAGCGACCTCTGACAGCGACTCTTCTCCGGACAGGACCTGAGTGGTCGCACTACCCAGACAGAATTTCAACTGTGCGGCACTCGCGGTATCCGCCATTACCGCAAATTGCGGCTGGAAACGCTCGCACAACCGGACCATTTCTTCAACGTTAGTATTCGCAGTCAGAGCATAAATCGTGTATCGATCCGGGTGTCTGGAGACCAGATCCAGCGTGCTACTTCCGATAGAACCGGTCGCGCCTAGCAGGGTTAAATGGAGCATTTAGACGATGCCTGCCAGATACAAACCACTGACAAATACCGGTGCTGCAGCGATCACGCTATCGATACGGTCGAGTACCCCACCATGACCGGGCAATAGCTTGCCGCTATCTTTAACCCCGGCTTCGCGCTTGAGAATACTCTCGAACAAATCACCGACCACCGATACCGCCGAAGTCGCCAGACCAATAGCGATGAACCATGGCAGACTCATACCCCAGCCGTCACTAAAATAGTAAATCAGCAGCATCCACGCCAAATTAGCCACAATACCACCAATCACACCCTCCCAGGTCTTTCCAGGGCTGATACCGGGCGCTAGTTTATTTTTTCCGAATCGACGACCACTGAAATAGGCCCCGATATCGGCAATCCATACCAGCGTTAACAGGTATAACAGAACCCATCCACCCTGTAGCGAACTGCCATGGATAAACAACAGATCGTTGACGCAGATCCAGAGCAGGGCCAGGCCAAGTACAAAATAGAAAGCCCTGACCGCCCCATTCCAATGTCCAGAAAAACGGTAAATCGGCATATAAAGGAATATAGCGACCCATAAAAGAGCACCGACAAAAGATTGGTAATAATGGATTCTATTGTCCAGATGAGTACCAAACCACCAGAAAACTGCAGCGAAAACGACCGCGAGTAAAATAGTCACAGACTGATTTGGTTTGAGCGTCAAACTACACAGTTCGTAAGCGGCCGCTCCAAGCACTACCGCAAACAGCATTCTCACCCAGTCCGGACTGGCGAATAAAATACTACCGATAAAAACCACAGCCAGAATGACCGCAGTAATAATTCTTTGCCCTAACATGCCTGGTCGGCCTCTACCTGATCACCAGTTTTGCCGTAGCGGCGCTGCCGGGAAGAGTATTCATCGAGTGCAAACTGCATCTCCTGCTCGGAGAAATCAGGCCATAAAACATCTGTAAAAACAAATTCGGTATACGCCAGTTGCCAGATCAGGAAATTACTAATGCGATGTTCACCACCGGTGCGAATAAACAGGTCAGGATCCGGGGTGTCGGCTAACGATAATTCAGCTTCCAGCAGCTTCTGATTGATATTTTCTGCACGGAGAAGACCCTTTTCAACCTTACTCGCAAGCTGTCTCGCCGCATTGACTATATCCCACTGCCCACCGTAATTAGCAGCAACGTTCAAAGTCATGGTTTGATTATCCCGAGTCAGCGCTTCGGTCGCGCTTATTTCGCCTTGTAATTGCGCTGTAAAAGCAGATCGATCCCCGATGAAGCGTATGCGGATACCCTTCGCATTCAGTTCCGGAGTATTTTTCTCTAACGAGTGTAGAAATAATTCCATGAGGGTATTAACTTCGTCCGCTGGGCGGTTCCAGTTTTCGCTACTGAATGCGAACAGGCTCAGATGTTTAACGCCCGCCCTGGCGAATACTTCGATAGCTGCCCTCGTGGTCTCAACGCCTTTTTTATGACCGAAAGTTCGCGGCATCAGACGCTTTTTCGCCCAACGACCGTTACCATCCATGATGATGCAAACGTGACCAGGTACCGATTTCCCTTCGTTTGCTTTGACTACCATTGCGACAAACCTAAATTTCCATTAATTCTTTTTCCTTGACCTGCAGCAAAGCCTCAATTTCATCGGTAGACTGATTTGTCACCTGCTGGATCAGTTCCTGGCCCTTATGTTCGTCATCTTCGGATATATCCTTGTCTTTAGCTAACGATTTAAGATCGCCATTAGCATCACGACGGATGTTGCGAACTGCGACACGTGCATTTTCGGCCAGTTCTCTGACCACTTTAACCAGTTCTTTACGACGATCTTCAGTCAAAGGTGGCATAGGCACACGAATTACAGCACCGGCAGTAGAAGGGTTTAAACCCAGGTCAGATTTCATAATCGCCTTTTCGATCACCGCGACCATGCTCTTATCCCATGGTGTAACCGCCAGTGTTCTTGCGTCTTCCACCGAAAGATTAGCAGCCTGCCCGATCGGTACTTCACTGCCGTAAAAATCGACTGTAATGTGATTTAGCAAGCTGACATGCGCTCTACCGGTACGAATCTTGGTCAACTCGGCCTCGAAAGACTCGATACTCTTTTTCATGCGCGCCAAAGCGTCTTGCTTTATATCATTAATCATTCTTTTCTACCTCTTTACGAGTTACCCGGGTGCCAATTGACTGACCCTTTGCCAGATTCAACAAGGCTCCCGCTTCGTTAATATCGCATACCGCCATATCCAGTCCATTATCGTTGCATAAGATCATCGCGGCAACATCCATCACGGCCAGACGCAGGTCTATAGCCTGGTCATAATTGAGAGCATCGTATTTAACCGCATCGGCGTGTTCTACCGGATCTTTATCGTATATACCATCGACCTTGGTGGCTTTTATCATTAAATCAGCCTGAATTTCGATGGCTCGCAAACTGGCCCCGGTATCTGTCGTAAAATACGGGCTACCGGTACCAGCCGAGAATATTATAATCTCGCCGCTGCCGATTCTGCTACGCGCTTCTCTTTGTGTATAGGAGTCACAAACCTGGGGCATTATTAGACCTGACATAACACTGGCCTGCAAACCAAGTTTCAGCAAACTATCTTTTAATGCCAGCGCATTCATCACGGTGGCCAGCATCCCCATATGATCGCCGGTAACTCGATCGACACCGGCTTCGGCCAGACCCGCACCACGGAAAATATTACCACCGCCAACAACGATGCCCAGTTCAACGCCCGCCTGTTGCAGGACTTTTAACTCGGCGGCGATCTTTAACACCATGGCTGGATCGATACCGAAATCTTGTTGGCCCATCAGTGCTTCACCACTGAGTTTCACCAAAAGGCGTTTGTATTGCAGGTTTGACATATGGCTCCTGTATAAAATAAAGGCCGCGGTTGCGGCCTTTGCTTATCTATTTAGCTATTCAGCTGAGATGCCACTTCAGCAGCGAAGTCTTCGACTTTCTTTTCGATGCCTTCGCCGACCTCGTACCGAATAAACCGGGAGACACTACCACCAGCCTTCGAAACCAGCTGCTCAACAGTCTGATCCTGGTCTTTCACGAATGGCTGACCCATCAGGGTAATTTCAGCGAGGAACTTCTTCAACCGGCCCTGGATCATTTTCTCGATGATTTCCATCGGCTTGCCGCTAGACTCAGCCTGAGCGATTAAGATAGCTTTTTCTTTTTCGACGAACTCGGACGGTACCGCTGATTCATCGACAAACTGCGGATTAACCGCTGCGACATGCATGGCAATATCGCGACTCATGTCTGCATCAACACTCGTCTCGACAAGAACGCCAATGCGGGCTCCATGTAAATAAGAAGCAACAGTCTGGTCAGATTCAATAATTTCGAATCGACGAACCTGAATATTTTCACCCACCTTGGCGATTAAGGCCTGACGCGCTTCTTCAACGCTTTCGCCGCTAGACAGTGCCAAAGCACTTAACGCTTCGACGGATTCGGGCTTATTGTCGACTATCGCCTGCATTACCTGATCGGCAAATGACTGGAAATTATCGTCCTTGGCGACGAAATCGGTTTCTGAATTAATTTCAAGAATCGCTGCCAGTTTACCATCGTCACTAACACTAACCTTGATGGCACCGTCTGCTGCTACGCGCCCGGCTTTCTTGTCGGCTTTAGCCGCACCGGATTTACGCATTAATTCTGCCGCAGCTTCGATATCGCCATCGCACTCGACTAACGCTTTCTTGCATTCCATCATGCCTGAACCGGTTCTTTCGCGCAGTTCCTTGACTAAAGATGCTGTAATTGCCACTTGTTTACCTCAAAAATTAAATAGGGCCTGTCCAACAATCGAAACAGGCCGTGATTTGTTGATATCTTACTCTTCAGCGTCTGATTTTTTCGCAGCAGCCTTTTTAGTCGCTGCCTTCTTGGTAGCTGCCTTCTTCACTGCTGCCTTTTTCGGCTCTGCTGCTACTTCGGGCTCTGCTGCTACTTCGGGTTCTGCTGCTACTTCGGGTTCTGCTGCTACTTCGGGTTCTGCTGCCACTTCGGGTTCAACTTCGGTAGTTGCTGGTGCAGTTGATTTTTTCGCAGAAACTTTCACTGAAGTCTTAGGCGCTGCGGCCTCTGCGTTATCAAGCTCGATCAATTCGGCATTGCTATCAACAGGGCCAGCAATACTTTCCTTACCAACAATGATTTCATCGGCGACGATTTTCGTATATAGCTTGATCGCTCGCATCGAATCATCGTTGCCCGGAATAATATAATCGATATTGTCGGGTGA
>JAOUJX010000323.1 GCA_029882955.1 Gammaproteobacteria bacterium | reverse complement strand
GATAGCCTAGAATAACATGCCGGCGAGGAAATTTTAATAAACTGGATTACCCATCCATACTCCCTGATTTTCTTGCTTGATACGCATTCACCTGATGGAACGGTACCTGGGATGATTCAATTCGGGATTCAAGATAGGTTATTTGGCTCGCTGGGAGATAGTTTGTGAGTACCAATGGCGTAAACTCAATCAGCTAGAACCCTTGTCATCTATTATCCTCAAAATCAGGGTTATTATTTGGATATGTGCTATAAATAACGTCCAGATTAAAAAGTTCTGCTTCTATTGAACTAGATTAAAAAAGTTATGTTCAAACTCTCATTCATACCATGTTTTTTTCTATTTTTATCAGTCGTGCTAATCCCGCAGCCCTCCTTCGCTGAAGACATTGTAATCGGTGTGATCGGAGGCCTGACAGGCGCGGGGGCAAGCTACGGCAAAGGAATTGTTCAGGGCGCACAAATGGCCGTTGATGAAATCAATGCTGAGGGAGGTATTAACAATAAAAAAATAGTACTGAAAATCGTTGATGATACCAGTGAGCCAGCACGATCAGCATTGGCCATGAGACGTCTTATTAGTTCAAGTCCGAATGTGATAGTTGGTGGCTGGGGAAGTTCTCAGGTGCTATCCCATATGGATTTTGCGGAACAGTCAGCAATTCCCTACATCGTCGTAGGAGCAACGAGTCCTCATATCACTACCCAATTAAACAAGTGGATATTCCGTGTCATCCCATCTGACAAAGTTATCGTTGAAGCGCTGGCTGAATATCTCGTAAAACAGGGGAAAAGAAGTATAGCAATCATTCATGATCGCAATGCTTACGGTTCTGCGAGCAGGGACATATTTAATATTGCTTTAAGCAATCATGGTATCAAACCAACGGTTATTCAATCTTATGGAACAAGTGATCAAGTATTTCAACGACAGCTCACTATCATAAATCAAAACAACCCTGACAGCCTGGTGATTTTCGGGACTGTCCCTGCCGCCCCTCTAATAATCAAGCAAGCAAGGGCCATGGAAATTATGGTGCCATTTTTCGGAACCGGAGGGTTGGCCAACAATCGTCTAATCAAACAGGCCCCGGCAGCCTCAGAAGGTACCATGCTTATCAGTTTCTATCATAGTGAATTGAATGAAGACGTCCGCCAGTGGCATAGCCGCTATCTTGAGCGATATGCGGATATTCAAAATCCAAATCCAGGCAACGCCATATTTGAATACTCTGCTATCAGACATATAGTTGCCCCCTGCCTGAGAAAAAATGAGTCCAGTCATGTTGCCTTGCGTAACTGTATTGCTAACTGGAAGGGCAAATTTACCGGGGCAACAGGTGAATTATTTTTCAATGCTGATGGCCAACTAGGAACCGCTCCCATTCCCATCAGGATTAACCGGGGTGCATTTCAGCTAATTTCCAACGAGTTACCTTAGCAATGTTAGATTCTCCCTCCCGATATAAAGACAAGCGGACAGTTTTTACGCTCTCTATTTTCATTGCCATTGGCCTGGCCATCCTCTGGGCCACGTATACCACATGGCGCAGCCATCAGTCTTACCTAAGCTCGGAAATCAGCGAGATGTCAAACACCTCCCGCCTGCTGTCCGAGAAAGTTCAACGTGTTATATTCAGTGCCGATATACAGGTTTCCGCGATACTGGACAAGATAGATTCCTTCGACTTTCAGACATCTGAAGAGTTGAGCCTATATTACAGTAACCCGGAGATCTATGATTTGATGGATGAGTTGATTCTACGGACAACAGATATCGATGCCTTGTCAATTGTTGATGGCAAGGGATTGATGTATAACATAAGAAACACGACATCCAAACCAATCGACGTATCTCATCGCGAGCACTTCAAAGGCTTGCGAGACCATCCTGATCAAAGCCTGTTTATTACCAAAAAATTTGTATCCGTATTAACAGGCCAGGATATTATCGTTTTTGCGAGACAGTTGAAACGTTTTGAGGAGAAATATCAGGGACTTGTATCGGCGGTTGTCAGTACCAGTCGCTTCACTAAAGCATTTACACAAGCACTTCCTGATAGCGATTCTCAAATCTATTTGATGGATTTGAGAGGCAATGTTCTTGCAGCTGCTCAAAATACAACATCTCCCTCAACAGATGACCCGGCCTTCCATCAAAAAGTACTATCCATAGCCCATTCCGGGACACCCGGGACTTTTGAATTTCGAAATTCGGCAAACCAGGATTCATTGCGTCAGATAGCAATACATACCGTGTCAGGATATCCACTAGTACTGGCAATTGAACGATCACATAAAAATATTGATCGGCCCTGGCTTGAATTGTCAACGCTAATTGTCAGCTTCACTCTATTTATCGTTACATTGGGCTTGCTCGCTATATGGTTTTTCAATAAACAATATCGTACCGAGAAGATGTTAGTTGATACGGCTGATCAGCTAACTAAAGCTCTAGAAACAGCAAAAAATGCAACCGAAGCAAAGAGCAGATTTCTCGCCAACATGAGTCACGAAATTCGAACACCGTTGAATGCCGTGCTGGGTATGGCCAATATCGGCATTCGGGACAGTTCCGATGCCAGGGGTAAGGAAACGTTTGCCCATGTTCTTGACTCCGGCCAGCATCTACTCGGTATCATTAACGATGTCCTGGAGTTATCCAAGATAGAAGCCGGCAAGCTCACTACCGAGACACGCCCATTTCAGCTTATCTCTACGGTAGAAAATACCGTCAACATGATGCTGGAAAGAGCCCTGGCCAAAGACTTGAAGCTATCAGTTGACTTACCCGGTTATCTGCCGGGCTGGGTACTGGGTGACTCCCGTCGGCTCCAGCAAATACTACTCAACCTGCTTTCCAATGCCATCAAATTTACCGAAAAAGGTGAAGTGATTGTCTCTGTATCACGTGAAAATGACCTGACCTTTATTAAAGTAACAGATAGCGGAATCGGCCTCAGCGAAGAACAGATACCAAGGCTGTTTACACCTTTCGAGCAAGCCGATACATCCACGACTCGAAAATTCGGTGGAACCGGACTGGGTCTGACCATTAGTCACAACCTGGCCCAGTTGATGGGCGGTAACCTTCATGTAAAAAGCCAGGTCAAGAAGGGTAGTGTCTTCACATTGAGCTTGCCATTAAAGGAAACAACAGCACCTGATATGAAAGATTTAGATACACCGGGAATATCGGATCCTCAGCTTGCAGGTTTACGGGTACTGGCGGCGGAAGATGTTGAGATTAACCGCCTCATTCTTGAGGATATGCTCCAGCAGGAAGGTGCAACCGTGGTGTTTGCAGAGGATGGACAACAGGCCATCGATTGTCTGAAAGAAATAGGTGCTGATAACATTGATGTTATTTTAATGGATATTCAGATGCCGGTGATGGATGGTTATGAAGCGACCAGGCGTATTATTCAGATAGCCCCAAAACTACCCATTATTGGTGTAACGGCACACGCCCTTTTGGAGGAACGTAATAAATGTCTCACGGCTGGCATGGTTGACCGTGTGACTAAGCCCATCGACGCCGCCTCCCTTATTGAGGTTATACGAAAGCAAGTCGAAGACAGCGTGGTCATTTCAGAATCAAACTGACAACAACGATAATTAATAGAATGACTGAAGCCGCTTGCCCTATTCTTGAATACCCGCTATGGAACACTACCCCGGCCCAGCCAGGTTCCCTGACAAGCCTTATCTAGTGAACGTGTTCGTGCTCAATTTCTTCTGAGCTAGCTTCTCTGATATCAATAACTTCGATATCAAAATTAAGCACCATACCAGCAAGCGGATGATTTGAATCGATGGTGACTTTGTTACCTTCGACATGCTTGACGACAATTAGCTCGAACTCACCGTCTTCATTTTCGGACTCAAACCGCATGCCAGGTTCTACTGTGTCGACACCTTCAAAAGCAGCAATATCCACTACTTGCATCAATTCGGTTAATACCTCGCCATAACCATCTTCGACGTCGATACGTACCTTGAATCTATCCCCGACAGTTTTTCCTGTCAGGGCATCTTCCAGCCCTGGTATGATGTTATCTGCACCATGTAAGTAAACCATTGGTCCCGATTCATCGGTGCTGTCGAGCACATTAGCATCCTCGTCAGTGAGTGTGTAATGAGTGCTGACAACCATGCCATCGGCAATTGTTAAAGACATAATTTCTCCAAAGATATTATTCAAAAATATCCTGCAGCTTATCACCTTCGGCAGCTACTCTGACAGATTAATTGTGGGTGAAATCGGTCTTGAGCGTCGGAAGCTATCCTCCGATTTAAAGTGAAGGATGGGAATAAACCATCCTTAAGAGTCTTTGACTTATTCTGAGTCGTAGGTCAGCTTTGTCATGTGGGTTCAACTGAGCGTTGCAACACATTGGTTAAATCGTTCTGCGAGTAATGTAGTGGGTGCTAAACAAAACTTGTCAATCTTCTATATAATCAGCCACTTTTAAGGCATTCTTGTTCGTTAGTCTAGATATCCAGTACTTCGTGATCAATGGCACATGACTTTACGCAAGATGGAACTATTATCTAATTTATGAAGCACTGGAAATACAATGAACGCTGACAACGAAAGACGTTAAAGACCGTTACCAAACAGGTACAGAAATGGCGAGAAATTTAAAGACTTTTTTAGCTGGCATGGATTAAAATTTATTGATGAACCTACAAGATAGAATAACAATATTAGGGTTAACCGACACCGGGCTCGTGCGCAAAAAGAACGA
>JAOUJX010000030.1 GCA_029882955.1 Gammaproteobacteria bacterium | reverse complement strand
GATCGATTAACGAAGCAGATGACTCGGCACCGAAATCGACATAGGCTTCATCGATGATGACGACCGAATCTGTATTTTCCAGCAGGGTTTTAATGCTCGACAAAGGCAGTGCAATACCGGTGGGTGCATTCGGGTTGGGTAAAATAATACCGCCATTTGCATGATTGTAGCGTTCGATGTCGATATAGAAGTTATGGTCTAACGGCACCCTGGTGAATTCAATTTCGTAGAGAGCGCAGTAAACCGGATAAAAACTATAACTGATGTCCGGGAATAATATCGGCTGCGGTTGTTTGAAAAACGCCTGAAAACTGTGCGCCAGTACTTCGTCCGAGCCATTACCGACGAATATCTGTTCGAGGTTTATGCCGTGTTGTGCTGCCAATACCCGGCGTAATTCGGTCGATTCCGGGTCGGGATACAATTTCAATGTGTCGGTATCGAGATTCGATAGTGCTTTTGCCACTTCAGGCGAAGGCGGGTAGGGGTTCTCGTTGGTATTTAATTTAAGATATTGTTGGTCCTGCGGTTGTTCGCCCGGAATATAGGGGTCGAGACGGCGTACGAGATCGGTCCAGTATTGACTCATGTTGAAGCTCTTAAAAGTTATTGATCAGACGACCACCATCGACACGGATGATTTCGCCAGTGAGATAATCGTTATTAATCAAAAATAAAGCGGTCTGCGCTATCGATTCCGGGCTTCCGCTTCGACCCAGCGGGATTTGATCCAGTATTGCCTTTTGTGCGTCGGTCTCAGCCGCATCGCTTTGTTCCGGCCAGAGTATGGCGCCGGGTGCAATACCATTGACGCGAACTTCGGGCGCCAGTTCCAGCGCCAGCGACTTCACCAGCATCTGGTTGGCTGCCTTGGCGCAGCAGTACAGGCTGTGATTTTTCAGCGGTGCCGATGCGTAAATATCGAGCATGTTTATAATGATGCCCCGGCTATCGCGCAGATAGGGGTAGCAGGCCTGTGACAGAAATAACGGTACCTGGAAATTGCTCGACATCAAATCCTGCCAATGCTGCTGATTTATTTCTCCGATGGGGGTTGGATAAAAACTGGAGGCGTTATTGATCAGAACATCGAGCTTACCAAAGGTTTTGGCGGCATTTTGCGCCAGCGTAGACAGGTTACTCAAATCGCTCAATTCGGCTTGCATAGTCTCGGCGGAATTGGCGCGAAGCCCGTTCAATTCCTCATTTAACGACAACGCCGCCTTGATTGAATGGCGGTAATGAATGATGAGATTTGCACCGCTTTCATGTAAAGTGCGGGCAATTTGCGCACCGATACGGTTCGCCGCTCCGGTTATCAGTACGGATTTTCCAGCAAGCAACATCTGAAGTGGGTTAAGTACGAAAAATGGCATCATATCATTCTCAGGAGCAGACGCTAGCGCAATTACCGATACCCAGTGCTGAAGAAATGGCTCATAGCGGAAAGTTGATCGAAGTTATCGTCGACAAGATAGCGCGGGGAAACGGCTCTGTGCCATTTAGCGAATACATGGAATGCCTGCTCTATACACCGGGTCTGGGTTATTACAGTGCTGGACTGAATAAATTTGGCAAACAAGGTGATTTCGTTACCGCACCAGAAATATCTCCTTTGTTTGGTCGTACCATAGCTAATCAGTGTCAGCAGGTATTTGATCAGGGTTGCGAGACTCGAATTCTGGAGTTCGGGGCAGGTAGCGGAAAGCTCTGTGAGCAGATTCTGAGTAAACTGGATAATCCGGTAGATTATTTGATCCTCGAAATCAGTGCCGATTTACGGCTTCGTCAGCAAACTTATTTGAAAGAAAAGCTGACATTCGAAAGCTTTGACCGTATCACCTGGTTAGACAAGCTACCGCAGAATTTTAATGGCGTCATCATTGCCAACGAAGTGCTCGACGCCATGCCAGTGAGTTTGGTGAAGAAACAGCAACAACAATGGTTCGAGCTCGGCGTTGCTTTCGATGACGATCGTTTCAACTGGTGCCATTTTGCCGAACACAGTGACGCTGTGAGTGCCATTCAAAGTATCGAGAAAGACCATGGATTACTGCCCGACGGGTATGTAACCGAGGTGAATTTAAATTATCAGCCCTGGCTAAAATCTCTAAGCGAAATCGGTAATCAGATGGTTCTGTTGATCATCGATTACGGCTATGAACAGGCACAGTATTACCACCCGGAACGAAAGCGTGGCACCTTAATTTGTCATTATCGCCACAGAGTGCATGACGATACACTGATTTTACCCGGGTTACAGGATGTCACGGCATCGGTTGATTTTGACGCAGTTGCCGATGCGGCGATTGCAAGTGGCTTTGAAGTCGCTGGTCTGGTGACGCAATCACAGTTTCTGCTGGCGAATGGCTTGCTGGATGAAGTTGGATTTAACAGTACGAGTGAAGATACCCTGGCACAACTCGATATTTCTCAACAGATAAAAACACTGACGCTGCCCGATGAAATGGGCGAAAAATTTAAAGTGGTCGGGCTGGTTAAAAACCTTGATCTCGATCTCCCTGCATTTTCTATGAGGCGTTAATTATAATGGATGGTGCTCAACTAGTCGTACTGGCCATAGTCCAGGGATTAACTGAATTTCTACCGATATCGAGCTCGGCACACCTTATACTGGTGCCACTGCTATTGAACTGGTCAGATCAGGGGCTGGCTTTCGATGTTGCTGTCCATGTAGGTTCCCTGATCGCGGTGTTGTTTTATTTTCGCCGGGAAGTTGTGTCGATATTGACCGCCTGGGGGCAAAGCCTGTTCGGCGGCAGTATGCCCGGCGATGCCCGGCTCGGCTGGTGGATTATCCTTGGCACTATACCGGCTGTAGTAATAGGATATTTCGGTAAAGGCCTGGTTGAAACAGAATTGCGTTCCCCCTGGGTGATCGCCTACGCCACCATCGGTTTTGGTCTATTGCTCTGGGTAGCCGATTTAGTGCAGTCTAAACAAAGGACGGAATACCAGCTGGGATCTGTACAGGTGATAGTCATTGGTTTTTTTCAGGCGCTGGCACTGATTCCGGGTACTTCGAGATCAGGTATCACCATGACTGCCGGGTTATTGCTGGGTATGACACGGCAGGCAGCGGCAAGGTTTTCTTTTCTCTTGTCCATGCCAATCATATTCGCCAGCGGCGCATTGCAAACACGGGATCTGATCCAGTCAGAGGTGATCATCGACTGGGGCGCGTTGTTGCTGGCAGTTGTGTTGTCAGCAATCAGTGCCGGCTTATGCATCCATTTGTTTTTAAGGCTAATCGATCGGGTCGGTATGTTGCCTTTTGTCATCTATCGATTACTCCTCGGCTCGATATTGATTTATTTATTGAGTTAAACCATGAATTTACTAGTCTGGCATTTCAGGTATCTATGGTTCGCCTGTGGATTTTTACTGCTGCTACTCATTGCGATCGCTTCACTCATGCCAGTGTCGGGTGATGTGGGTAACGACAAGCTGGCGCATGTGATTATGTACGCTATCCCCTCGATATGGTTCAGCCTTCTGATTGAGCGACCTGGTTCGTTGTGGAGGATCTTACTCGGCCTGACTGCCTATGGATTACTGATGGAGGTGTTTCAGGGCTTAACTGACTATAGATCTATGGAATTCGCCGATGCTGTCGCCAATAGTCTGGGTGTATTATTGGGGCTGGGTTTTTACTTCACACCTTGTCGACGATGGCTGGTGGCGATTGATCATCGTCTATACCAGCTTCTGCAATAAAGCCTTCTCGGCTTTAATCAATCCTAGCCGATATTCCCGGATCGCTTCACCAAAAGCTTTGCCCTGTAAGCCCTGTTGTTTTATTTCAGTTAAATCCGCATTGATTAATTTTTCGGCAAGTCGCTCGAAATATGCTGCCTGAGGGTACTCGGTATCTTCAAAGTTAGTTCGGCCGCGAGCATCCGCCAGGCAGGCGTCGAGCATTTTCTGAAAACGTGCTGGTTTACGGAACACATCGATACGACTAAACAAGTCCAGTATAGTCGTTGCCTTGAGTTCGAAGGCGCGATGCACATGGGTATGGAATTCGGTCATGATCAGGGCTAGTTCAGTATATGCTTTAGGTGCTTTCCAGTGTTGGCAGAATTTTTTCACCAGTTTCACGCCACGCTGCTCGTGACCGTGATGGCCGGGCAGTACGTCGGCTGGCGTGGTGGCCTTGCCGAGGTCATGCATCAGTACCGCGAACCGGGTTTCAGTGTCATGACCAAGATCGGCACTCTTCTGCAGGGCCATCATAACGTGTACGCCGGTATCGATTTCTGGATGATATGCAGCGTTTTGTGGTACGCCAAACAGGGCATTGATTTCCGGAAACAGGGTAGCTAATACCGAACACTCGAGCAACGTCTGAAAAAAAACCGCTGGATCTGCTTCGTCCAGCGCACGTGACATTTCCGTCCAGACTCGTTCGGCGACCAGGGCATCAAGCTCGCCGGACTCGCCCATTTGTCGTATCAAATCTCTGGTTTCATCTGCTAGTTTAAACCCCAGATGGTGAAAGCGCGCTGCGAATCGGGCGACGCGTAATACCCGGACCGGATCTTCACAAAAGGCTTCCGATACATGCCTGAGCTGGCGAGCCTCGATATCCCGCTGGCCACCGTAAGGATCGACAATGACGCCACTTTCATCTTCTGCCATGGCGTTAATGGTGAGGTCTCGGCGTAATAAGTCCTGCTCGATGGTGATGTTCTGATCGGTTTTGAATTCGAAGCCGTGGTAGCCGGGTGCGGTTTTCCTTTCGTTGCGCGCGAGAGCGTATTCCTCTTTACTGTCGGGGTGCAGAAATACCGGGAAGTCCTTGCCTATCGCCTTGTAGCCCAATTCGAGCATCTGGTCGACGGTGGCTCCTGTCACTACCCAGTCGACATCACTGCTGGGTAAGTTCAGCAAGTGGTCGCGCACACAGCCACCGACTCGATAGGTTTTCATGTCTCGGAAGATGGGTTTCTGTTGGTTCCCACGCTGTCGCGTCGAAACTTATCGTAGTGTCTCTTATTGCTAAAAAGGAATTCGAGACCCTGGGTATATTGCCTCAGGCTGGTGTTGCAAAGATCGCCATCCTGACAAATATTAGGCGTTTGTAGCGAGCGAAAATTATCCTGGGTGAATAGTTTTCCTGGCAGGTTTTGCAATACCACCGCCTGCAATTTTGACAGATTCTTTCCCAGCGGCCAAACTCGACAGGGGACGCCTAAGGTCTCGATGATTAACTCGATAATTTGTTGCAGGGTAAATATTTCTGGACCGCAAACCGTATATCGTTTTGAATATGTAGCCGGATCATTAATCGTGTTGACAATGCGTTCAACCAGGTCGCCGACATAAACCGGGGCCATTTTGCTTTGCGGGCAAGCGAGCGGGAAAAACCCGACACATAGCTTCAAAATAGCCGCAAAGCGGTTGATAAACTGATCATCTTTGCCGAACACTACCGAAGGCTGGAAACTGGTGACTTCGAGGTCTTTTTGTCCAAAGGTGTGCAGCAGGTTCTCACCTTCACCTTTACTGCGCAAATAATTACTACTGCCGCTGGCCTGGTCCGCGCCAAGCGCACTCAGGTGCAACAGGCGTTTGATATTGTTCCTTGTACAGGCAGAAACCAGTGACTTTACGAAGTCGACATGTACGGCTCTAAAGTCACCTTTCTTTCGTTCGTTGAGGATACCAATTACGTTGATCACCGCATCCTGATTTTGGCAGAGCTGGTTGAGTTCCTTGCCGTCCATGACATTAGCTTTAATAACGCGAATGCCGGGATGGACTATCAGTGCTCTATTTCGAAAGGGGTGGCGGCAGGGTATGGTGACCTGATGACCACGATTGGCGAGTGTAAAGGCCAGCTGTTTACCGATGAATCCACTGCCGCCAAAGAGAATAATATTCTTATGAAACATAGGTGTTTATTTTAATTGCTGGTCGGGGTCGGCCGGGGCCTGGAAGATTGACCACGTTTGGAACGATGTCGTTGTCGGCCGTTATTATCTTTGTTGTTACGATTATTATGTATTGGTTTGGAGGTCTTTAATTTCACCAGCGGTTTTGGTTCGGCCAGTATGTCATTGGTAATCGCCATCGAAGGTATCGATTGACCCGTATAAGACTCAATGTCGAGCAGGTTCATTGCGTAGTCTTCGCAGGCGAAGCTTATCGCCTTACCGGCTTTTCCGGCACGTGCAGTTCGGCCTATACGATGAACATAGTCTTCGCCCAGTTCGGGCAAATCGTAGTTAAACACATGGGTAACGTCAGGTATATGCAATCCACGCGAGGCGACGTCGGTGGCGACCAGGTAAGCGTATTCCCCGTCGTGAAATTTCTGCAGTAATTTCTCTCGTTTATTCTGATGAATATCACCGGATATCAACGCGGTTTTGTAGCCATTGCCTTCCAGATAGCCCCAGACTCGGGTTGCTGCATGTTTTGTATTGACGAAAATGATGCTGCGCTCAGGTTTGAATTTCTCGATCAGGCCCAGTAATAACGGTATTTTTTCGGGGTTTGCCGGATGATAAATGCTCTGTTCAATGCGATCTACCGCAGGGGATTTTGATTCGATTTTTACCAGTTGTGCCTGGTTCATGTGCTCGTAAGCGAGCTCCATGACCTTGTGTGCCATGGTGGCCGAAAATAACATATTCAGGCGTTTGGTCGGCTCAGGCAGGCGTCTTAGCATGTAGCGTACGTCGGCGATAAAACCCATGTCGAACATACGGTCTGCCTCGTCGAGTACCATGGCTTCGACCGATTTCAGGTGATAGAGCTTCTGTTTGAAAAAATCGATGAGTCGGCCAGGCGTACCGATCAGGATATCGACTGGTGAGTCAAATTGTTGTTTTTGTTGTTCGTAGGCTTTACCGCCATAACAGATCGCCGTGGTTAACGGTATATCGCTTAATAATGCCTGCGCGTCTTTGTGAATCTGGATGGCGAGCTCGCGTGTCGGGGCCAGAATCAACACTCTGGGTTTACCGGGGGTGGTGGTTTTAATATCGCTGTTGAGTAGGCGCTGAATGCAGGCAAGTAAAAAAGCCAGGGTTTTGCCGGTGCCGGTCTGCGCCTGCCCGGAAATATCTTTACCATCGAGTAGCAGTGGTAAAGATTCGGCCTGTATTGGTGTACAAAATGTAAAATGCTGACTATCCAGAGCCGCTAACAGGCGGCTATCCAGTGCTAACGAACTGAATTTCGTGTCGGTTAAGTGTTGTTCGCTCATTAGATCTGGTGATTCACTGGGTGATTACTAAAGGTCTATAGTAGCAAATTGTGAAAAACCATGCTTAAGCATTTGATTTATTGGAATATCACCCCTATATAGGGGTGTGGAGTCAATTTGACATTGGGGATTCTTAACAGAGAATCCTGTGATTAGTCGTATTGACAGTTAAAACTGATGAGACTAAATTGTCGGTCTATTTTGAAGAGCCGTAGAGCCGGAGAAACGCGTGAGTGATAAAATAGTATATCTTTCAGACGATAGCTTTGAGTCCAATGTATTACAGTCAGAAGGGCCTGTACTGGTGGATTACTGGGCCGAATGGTGTGGACCCTGCAAGATGATTGCGCCAATTCTGGAAGAAATTGCTGATGAATATGATGGTCGCGTCACCGTTGCCAAACTAAACATTGATGAAAATGCCGGGACTCCCCCGAAGTATGGTATTCGTGGTATTCCAACCCTTATGTTGTTTAAAGGTGGTGAGGTCGAAGCGACTAAAGTGGGCGCATTGTCTAAATCGCAGTTAACCGCATTTATCGACAGCAATATCTAAGATTTAGCGGGTCGTTCATAATGGTGGACGACCCCAAATTACTGTGCTAACCTCTGTTCAATAGTTGCCACGTCCTGACCGGCAATTTTCAAAACCCTATAAAACGAACCCGAATTCAAGAATCACACCCGAAATTTTATTTCGTCGGTACCCAAATAATCTCTGTAATATTTCCCCTGTGCGCCTAAATTATGAATCTGAGTGACCTGAAGCAAAAAACCGTTCCCGAACTGATTGATATTCTAAAATCGATGGGTGGTGATCATTCCTCCCGTATGCGCAGGCAGGACATTATCTTCAGCATTCTTAAGGCTCAGGCGAAAAAAGGCGAAGATATTTTCAGCGAAGGCGTACTCGAAATTTTACAGGATGGCTTCGGTTTTTTACGCTCCGCTGATAGTTCATACCTGGCTGGCCCCGACGATATTTACGTATCACCGAGTCAGATCCGACGTTTTAATTTACGTACCGGCGACACCATCAGCGGCAAGATTCGTCCACCTAAAGATAACGAGCGCTATTTCGCGTTATTGAAGGTCGATGAAATCAATTTTGATGCGCCAGAAAATGTTAAACATAAAGTATTATTCGAAAACCTGACGCCCCTACACGCCGAAAGCCGACTCAAACTGGAGCGTGGTAACGGCAGCACCGAAGACATAACAGCGCGTATCATCGACCTGGTGTCGCCTATCGGGAAAGGCCAACGCGGCCTGGTAGTATCGCCGCCGAAAGCGGGTAAGACTTTGATGTTGCAGAATATTGCGCAGAGTATTGCCAGTAACCACCCCGACTGTTATTTGATTGTTCTGCTCATCGATGAACGCCCGGAAGAAGTGACAGAAATGGCGCGTATGGTGCGTGGTGAAGTAGTTGCTTCGACTTTCGACGAACCCGCGAGTCGCCATGTGCAGGTCGCTGAGATGGTTATAGAAAAAGCCAAGCGTCTGGTTGAACACAAACGTGACGTGGTTATCCTGCTCGACTCGATTACCCGTCTGGCGCGTGCTTACAATACGACTATTCCATCCTCGGGCAAGGTGTTAACCGGTGGTGTCGATGCACATGCATTACACCGGCCAAAGCGTTTCTTTGGTGCCGCGCGTAATATCGAAGAGGGCGGCAGCCTGACCATACTGGCAACGGCACTGGTAGAAACTGGCTCAAAAATGGACGAAGTCATATACGAGGAATTTAAAGGCACGGGTAATATGGAGATCCACCTGGATAGACGTATCGCTGAAAAACGCGTATTCCCGGCTATCAACATCAATCGCTCCGGCACCCGCCGTGAAGAGTTGCTGATGGATCAGGAAGAATTACAGAAAGTCTGGATTCTACGTAAGTTTCTGCACTCGATGGATGAACTCGAAGCGATGGAATTTGTATTGGCACGGATGCAAAATAGCAAAACCAATAATGAATTTTTCGATCAGATGAAAAAATAGCGATGGGCAGGGTTCATTCGTTTGAGCCGCTCATCGGTACCAATCCAGGAGTACTCATACTCGGCAGCATGCCGAGTGTCATATCTCTGCAATTTGCGCAATACTACGGCAATCCACGCAATGCCTTCTGGCCGATTATGGCTGAGTTATTCGATATTGAAATTGGTTGCGAATATTCTCAACGCGTCGACCAGCTAGGTCGAATGCCGGTCATTTTATGGGACACCATAAAAGCCTGTCATCGTGAAGGCAGCCTGGATTCTGATATCCAGAAACACCAGCTCGAAGCCAACGATATACCTTCCCTGTTGAACAGGTTTTCGAAAATCAATTTGCTGGCCTTCAATGGTGCGACCTCAGAAAAATACTTCAACCAGTTAGTAAAACCGAATCTATCGAGTTGCCGAGCTATCGATTTCATCCGCCTGCCATCGACCAGCCCGGCCAATGCCGGTATGACGTTTGAGGAAAAACTCTCCGACTGGCGGCGCTTGCTGGATTACCTTTAATTACTTTATGGGGAAGCCATCGAAGCGGGGTGCGCCGGGTACGGCGTCATACCAGTCGGCTCTATCTTTCCAGAAAATATTATCCTGTGGTGTAATGCCGGGGTCCTCGCTCAGCCCTCCCGCCGGTATGATGAGCATACCGCTTTTTGCGCTCAAATAAGGTACTAGCGATCCACAATGTGTGCAGAAGGCTTTGGATATCACACCTGGTTCTTCGGGGTCGTAACGTTTGACCTGATCCTCACCGGATAGCCATTTAATATTATCCTCTGTAGTGAAGATATTAGAAGCATGCGCGGTACCCGTGGAGCGGCGACACTGACTGCAATGACAAACGTGGAAGGCCTTAAAGGGCCCCGTTACTTCGTATTGAACGTCACCGCAGAGGCAGGCACCTTTAAATTTTTCTGTCATATTCATAGCTCCAGAGTCGATTGGCTTTGCAATAATCGATTGATGACTTCATCGAAATGCTTTTCGTGTACATTGGCGAAGGCCAGGCGGATAAATTTATCCTGGTTCTGGCCAAAATAACTACCGGGTAAACTCACAAGGTCGAAATTTTTTATGAGGGCTTTGACTACTTCGCGTGACTTCGAGTCAAACGGATGTTCGACGTAGGCGAAATAAGCACCGGCACAGATCAGTCGATATTTTAATTCAGCATGGCTGAAAGCCTGTTTGATGAGGGCAGCCCGCTGCTGTAATTCAGCGGATTTTTTCAGCTTCCAGTCATGTAGGTGCTGGAGGCCGTATAACGCTGCCAGTTGCCCCGCATGCGGTGCACTAATCGCGGTACAGTCCTGTACTTTTTGCATTTGCTCGATCAAACCGGGACCGGCAGCGACGGCGCCGGTACGGTGGCCGGTGAGGCTGAATACCTTGGAAAAGCTATATAGATGAACAAAGGTATCGCGCCAGTCGTTATGTTCGAACAATGCATGCGGAGGTATTACGTAGTCGATGAAATCACGGTAGGTTTCATCGACGATAAGCGCAATACCATGCTCTTTGGCCAATTGATAAAATGCTTCTATACAATCCGGGCTGTAGGTCGCTCCAGTCGGGTTATTGGGTGTCACTAGAACGATGGCACGAGATCGATCACTGATCAAGGTCCGTGCTTCCTCAACGCTTGGCTGGGCGGTATCCGGGTTGAATGAAAGGTATTGGGTATTGATACCACGAGCCGACAACCACATCTGGTGGTTGAAATAACAGGGCAGGGGCAGGATAACCTCGTCACCCTTTTGGCAAAGTGTATCAATCACCGAGCAAAATGCCTGGTTACAGCCAGCCGTAATAATAATGTCGTCAGCCTGACAATCGCCCTGATAACGACCGCGAATATTTTCAGCCAGAGCCTCGCGTAGCGGTTCAATGCCGCAAATATCGGTATAGGTCGCGCCTTCGCCGTTGCGAATGGCTTCGGCGAGATGGTCGAGCAGAGGCTGTGGTGGCAAATATGCAGGTACCGCCTGACACATATCGATCAGATCAGGCGAGTTTCCGTCCTCTACCCACGACCAGGCCTCGGCAATGGGTGCCGCGGCGCAATCGTGTACATTAGGGTTGTATTTCATCTGGCGATCCAGGTTTGATTAGCGATGATAGTATTGAATTCCAGGCGAGGACGCTAGCCTCCTACGATGATATTGACGATTTGCTATGACATAATAGCGCCCAATCTTATTTGCCGGAGTTAAAACATGAAATACCTGCACACCATGGTTCGAGTCCATGATCTCGAGTCCTCTCTGGACTTTTATTGCGGCTTGCTGGAAATGGTTGAAGTAAGCCGTTACGAAAGCCAGGAAGGAGAATTCACACTGGTTTATCTGGCGGCCCCCGAAGATGTTGAGCAGGCCAATGAAGAACGAGCACCTATTCTCGAACTTACCTATAACTGGGATGGCGAGGTGTATCAGGGCGGTCGTAATTTCGGCCATCTGGCTTACGAGGTGGATGATGTTTACGCCATTTGCCAGAAGGCGATGGATCAGGGAATAACCATCAACGTACCCCCAAAAGATGGGCACATGGCTTTCTTTCGATCGCCGGATAATATCTCGATTGAACTTCTGCAAAAAGGCGACTCTCTGCCAGTTCAGGAACCCTGGGCTTCAATGCAGGTCGCAGGAGAGTGGTAATCTAAATTAATGGGGGAGTGCGAAATCTCAGATATTATTAATCTACGCGGTAGTTATTTCGGTATTGTAAACCCGCTGCAGATTTTTGATCGGTGGCTACACCGCTACGTTCACTCTGATCAAGTCAGGTTGAACAATAAGGAATTGTATGTTGAGTGGACTGACAGGGCGCAGCGGGAACTCGACCAGATAACCAATCCACTCATTGTCGAAATGCAGCTTTATTTTTCCTGCGTGGTAAAAAAACGGGTGCTGTTTCATCAGCAGGTTGATTTTGATACAGCAGCAGTAAATGAGCAGATACAACTGGCCTTTCGTTCGGTCGAGTCAGATGCCTGTTCCCCCGAAGTATTTGCTCGTGATTTTCCCGAGGCGCGTGAACTGAATGCTGTTTCCGGCAAGATGATGCCGAACCGTGTGAGTATTGATTTTAAGGCTGGGGTGTGGATGGGGGAGTTTGGGTATTGAGGCTTCAAATATCCTGCAATTTGTATTGATATTTAATACAGTTATCAGGAGTTGGGGGATCGAACAGGCTGACCATTACCTGGAGTCACGTAGCTTATATAAAAATGATAAATACCCTCGCAATTGGCAACTATAGATCTTTACTAAATCTCGTCATTCCGTTTAATAATTTGAATGTTATTACAGGCGAGAACGCCAGTGGCAAATCTAATCTGTACAGAGCGTTAAGGTTACTGGCCGAAACCGCACAAGGAGGAGTGATCAATTCGCTTGCCAATGAAGGTGGGCTTGAGTCGACGTTTTGGGCAGGCCCTGAAAATATATCTGAGAGAATGCGCAAGGGCGAAGTACCAGTCCAGGGCGGTCCGAAGCAAAAGGCTGCACGTCTAAGATTAGGGTTTTCAGGTGACAATTTTGGATATTCAATTTCTTTAGGTTTACCCCCACCGCCGGATGGTGGTGATTCGACAGCATTTGCATTAGACCCGGAAATTAAGCGGGAATGTATTTGGGCCGGGGATACTTACCGCCCAGCAGGGCTACTGGTTGATCGGACAGGGTCGGTAGTAAAGGTTCGTGACGGTCGAAGTTGGGAAGTAATAGCTCAGCACACCAGTAGTTTTGAAAGCATTTTCGGTCAGGCGGCAGATCCGGTAAAAACGCCGGAGATAGTTGCGTTACGAGAAGAGATTCGTGGATGGCGGTTTTACGACCATTTCAGGTCTGATTTTGAGGCGCCGGCACGGCTACCGCAATTGGGTACTCGCACCCCGATACTGCATCCCGATGGGCGAGACCTGGCGGCTGCACTGCAAACTATTATAGAAATAGGCGATGTAGATGCTTTGCACGAGGCAATTGCTGATGCTTTTCCGGGCGCAAGGTTAAATATTGTTATACAGGAGGATGGCCGTTTCTCGGTAAATTTGCATCAGGAAGGATTGCTGCGCCCGTTATCTGGCTCTGAATTATCCGATGGCACGCTGCGCTATTTACTCTGGGTCGCTGCGCTGCTGACACCTAGACCCCCACCATTGATGGTGCTCAACGAACCAGAAACGAGTCTCCATCCAGATTTACTCCCTGCGCTTGCTCGCCTGATAATCCGTGCGGCGGAGACGGCTCAAGTTTGGGTGGTATCGCATGCTAGCAGGCTAATTGCCGCATTAGAGAGTGGCGTAGACTGTAACTCGTTAATGCTGGAAAAGAGTCTTGGCCGAACTCAAATTATGGGCCAGGGAATACTTGATGAACCCGCCTGGCATTGGCCTGACAAGAGTAAATGAAATGATTTAAAGGGTTTGTCTATCTCAAATTGAATTTACTTCGCCTTAATCACCACCGTCCTGGCCATTTTGTCATGCCAGCCCTGTTTCTTCTTATCCCATGCTACCCAGAAAAAGCCCAGGAATAATACTATCGTAGAGACATAGTATCCCAGGTAGCGCAGTGCTAACCTTCCTTTTGAATATTTTTGAATACGGGGTGGATTGGTTTTTGGGTAATCCGCCCTACGGTGCATATTTAACGAAAACAGTAAAAACAAATAAGCCAGGACCCCAGAAAAATTCCTACCCCCTGGAGCCTGGCTTAAAGTTACCACCGAATAGCCGCGTGTAACACTAATCCCAGTTGAGCGCACCACCGGTTTGATACTCAGTGACGCGAGTTTCAAAAAAGTTCTTTTCTTTCTTTAAATTGGCCTGTTCATCGAGCCAGGGCAGAGCGTTTTCGGCACCCGGAAATGGCGTAGCGTGGTCCAGTTTCTGTGCGCGACGATTAGCGATAAAACGGAATTGGGCAATATGATCACTGGCACTGTAACCGAGGATTGGCTCGGGCAACAGAAAATGAGCGTATTGGGTTTCTGCGGCCTCAGCTTCTTCCCACATGTGCTGGATAACTCTAGGGTCGAGCTTGAGGTTTTCTTCGAGTATGATTTGTTTACAGACTCGAATGCCGAACGAAGCGTGTAACACTTCATCGCGCATGATGTACTGAAGCTGCTCGGCGGTACCTTTCATTAAGCCGCGACGTTGCAGGGCAAAGATCGGGCTGAAGCCATTATAGAACCAGGTACCTTCGAAGACACCGGCGAAGAATGTGTAGGCCATGACAAAGTTTTCCAGTTCGTCACGGTCGGTGAGATCGATATCGGCGCGCAATACCGAGTCGAGTCGCTGATTACAGAGCTGGATCTTGTGGTTGATTTCGGGCACGACGCGATAGCGGTTGTATATTTCGCCCTGATCGAGGCCGATGGTTTCGATGCAATGCTGGTATGTCCAGGTGTGCATTGCCTCTTCGTAAACCTGACGGGCCTGGTAAATCTGTAACTCAGGCGCGGTCATTTTCTCCATCACCGCGAGACCAATATTACGCATCGCGAGTATGTCGGAAGTCGTCAGGTAGGACAGCACATTTTCGTAGACGTGTCGTTCTTCCAGCGTGAGCTTATGCTGGAAGTCGTGTACGTCCTGCGTCATGTTAACGTCGAGAGGGGTCCAGTGATTTTTGTTGGCGTTGAGAAAATACTCCCAGGCCCAGGGATATTTGAACGGTGCTAACTGATTAATATCGGCCAGTCCGTTCACCACACGCTTGTCTTCGGCATTCACCGGCTTGGCTGCGACAGGACTAATCTCCGGCCTGGGGATGTCTGATTTTCTTGCTTCGATACCCTGCACAGGAGGCGTATCCTGGCTAATCGGATTTACCGGCTCGTTGATCGCAACCGCAGCTTCCATTTTGGTTTCAGCAATTTTGGCTGGTTGTGGCGCAAACGGGTCATCCCAATTTAGCATAGTGTTCTCCTGCTTTGTTTCTCGTTGGTCAACATAAATTCAATAATTGCTCTACTGACAGGCTTCACAGTCTGGATCGAGTATCGAGCAAACTTTTGGTTCAGGTTCTGCTGGCGCAGTTTCTGGTGTTTGCGTGGCGTTTTTTTCAACTGCGGTAGCGCCTAGTGAACGCAGATAATAGGTCGTCTTCAGACCACGAACCCAGGCCAGCTTATAAAGATTGTCGAGTTTCTTACCCGATGGTTCGGCCATGTACAGGTTCAGTGACTGGCCCTGGTCGATCCACTTTTGACGACGCGAAGCAGCTTCGACCAACCAGCGCGAATCAATTTCGAACGCAGTGGAATAAATTGCTTTCAGTGCGTCGGGGACGCGGTCGATGTTCTGTACGCTACCATCGTAATATTTCAGGTCATTGACCATGACGTCATCCCAGATGCCTTCGGCTTTCAGGTCATCGACCAGATAAGGGTTGATGACGGTGAACTCACCGGAGAGATTCGATTTGACGTAGAGGTTCTGATAAATCGGTTCGATCGATTGACTGACACCGCAAATGTTAGAGATGGTCGCTGTCGGTGCAATCGCCATGGTATTTGAATTGCGCATACCGATGCTGGCGACGCGCTGCCGCAGGCTGTCCCAGTTCATTTTTGAACTGTCGTCCTGTTGCAGATAGTCACCGCGAACCGCTTTCAGGCTGCCCACTGAATCGATGGGTAAAATGCCCTGACTCCATAGCGAGCCCTGGAAGCTGGAGTAACTGCCGCGTTCCTCGGCGAGCTGTGTAGACGCCTGAATGGCGTAGTAGCTTACAGCCTCCATCGACTGGTCGGCAAATTCGATCGCATCTTCCGAAGTAAAAGAGATATGTTGTTTATAGAGTGCGTCCTGGAAGCCCATGATGCCGAGTCCTACCGGACGATGGCGCAGGTTCGAGGTGCGCGCCTGTGGCACACTGTAATAGTTGTAATCGATGACGTTGTCGAGCATGCGCATCGCTGTGTTGATGGTTCTTTCGAGTTTTTCCAGATTCAAACCGTTTTCATCGATGTGTTGCGGTAAATTGACCGAACCCAGATTGCAGACTGCGATTTCGTTATCGGTAGTGTTCAGTGTGATTTCGGTACACAAATTAGACGAATGCACCACACCGGAGTGCTGTTGTGGTGAACGTATGTTGCAGGGGTCCTTGAAGGTCACCCAGGGGTGGCCTGTCTCGAACAGCATGCCCAGCATTTTTCGCCACAGGTCGGTAGCTTTCACGCGACGATATAAGTTAATTTCGTCTCGGTCGGCTTTTTCTTCGTAGGCAGTATAGGCTGCTTCGAACTCAGCACCGTATAAGTCGTGCAGGTCGGGGGTTTCTTCTGGCGAGAATAAAGTCCACTGGCCTTCTTCGGCGACGCGTTTCATGAACAGGTCGGGAATCCAGTTGGCGGTGTTCATGTCGTGAGTACGACGACGTTCTTCGCCGGTATTTTTACGCAGATCAAGGAAGTCCTCGATGTCGAGATGCCAGGTTTCAAGGTAAGCGCACATCGCGCCTTTGCGTTTGCCGCCCTGATTCACCGCGACGGCGGTATCGTTGGCAACCTTGAGGAAAGGCACGACGCCCTGTGACTTGCCATTGGTGCCCTTGATATGCGAGCCCATGGCGCGTACGCGGGTCCAGTCGTTGCCGAGTCCGCCAGCAAATTTTGAGAGCATTGCGTCGTCTTTAATCGCACTGAAAATGCCGTCGAGGTCGTCGGGTACAGTGGTTAAGTAGCAGCTTGATAACTGTGGACGTAAAGTGCCGGAATTGAACAGCGTGGGTGTGCTGCTCATAAAGTCGAAAGAGGACAGCAGGTTGTAAAATTCGATAGCCCGGTCTTCACGCTGTACTTCATTGATGGCCAGTCCCATCGCTACGCGCATGAAAAATGCCTGCGGCAATTCGAAGCGAATGTCCTGATGATGAATAAAGTAACGGTCGTAAAGAGTTTGCAGACCGAGATAGGTAAACTGATGATCTCGATCAGACTTAAGCGCCTTACCGAGTTTGTGCAGATCGAACTTCAGTAGCTCGGTATCGAGTAGCTCGAGTTCGGATGCCTTTTTGATGTAGTGACGGAAATAGTCCGGGTAGCGGTCTGCCATTTCCGTGTAAGTCGCTGTAGGCGGACCATCGTTGATAAAACCTAATGTTTCGCTGCGCAATTCATCGAGCAACAAACGCGCGGCTACCTGGGAATATTGTGGTTCGCGATCGATCATACCTCGCGCACTCATGACCACGGTAGGACTGACATCTTTCTCCGGCACACCGTCGAACAGGTTACGCAGGGTTTCGTCGTAGACCTTGCTGGCGTCGGTACCTTCGAGACCTTCACAGGCATCGGCGGTGATGGTTCTGAGCCGCATGGTATCCAGTGGGCGCAGACTGCCATCAGCTATTTTGACATTCAGCCCGATAATTTCATCGTCGTTCTGCTGACCCGTTGATTGCGCCGTTTCTTCGGCACGAGCATGGGCCCGTTCTTCGCGGTATAGCACATAGGCGCGAGCGATTTTCTGTTCGCCATTGCGCATTAATGACAGCTCTACCTGGTCCTGGATGTCTTCGATATGGAAGGTGCCACCATCCGGTTGACGCCGGGTCAGAGTCTCGACCACCAGATTAGTCAGGCGCGCGACCGTTTCGTGCACTCGAGAAGATGCAGCAGCCTGACCACCTTCTACAGCGAGAAAAGCCTTGGTCATTGCTACTTCGATTTTATTCTTGTCGAAACTGGTCAACTTGCCATTTCGGCGAACAACGTTGTACATGTTTCCCAGTGCTAAATCCTGTTTTTCAGCGCTAACTGCACTGACATGACTGGCAGGGGAAGAGCCCGCTTCTGTAAGAGGTGATTCTATATTTTGCATTTATTTAAAGCCCTATAGTATTAACAGGTCGTTTAAAGATACCG
>JAOUJX010000322.1 GCA_029882955.1 Gammaproteobacteria bacterium | reverse complement strand
GCCTTTTCTGCTGGCGTCGGCGGTGTTTTCCCGTATTACTATACTGGAACTCAATATGCCCGAAGGTGCTGGCCCGGGCGCGGCTAATCCTGACGAAGTAACGCTTGAGGTGGTGATTCGTAAAGAAGTCATGGAAATCAGCGATGGGCGTAAGGTAATCGTGCGGTTCGCAAAGATCGATAATCCCGATCCCAGCCCTGAGGCTGAGAACCAGGATGAAAAGGTATACGACTTAATAAAGCTCACCAATTACCTGTTAGATATCAAGGCAAATTATCCCGATAAAACCGATTCCACCATCTTAATGGAGCCCGATATCGAATACCGGCATTTAGTGAGCGTTATGGACGCGATGAGAAATGTCAGGGTTCCCCAGGAGGGTGCATCGAGCAAACCTTTGGTTGGTTCGGCGGAAAGTGGTGAACCTGATTTTCAGACGATTGTATTGTTCCCCGATATTTCCATAGGCGACGCACCATGAAAAGTAATAGTCGTCGCATCAAGCGCATGGCGCGAAGTAAGAAAAAAATTCCAGGCATGAACCTGACTTCGTTGATGGATGTATTCACGATTCTGGTCTTTTTCCTGCTGACAAATTCAGCGGGTAATGAGGCGCTTGAAGCCCCTAAAGAGATTACTTTGCCGGCTTCTGTTGTAGAAACCAAGCCTAAGGAAACAGTGGTTGTGCTGGTTACGCCTGAGAGCATCCTGGTTCAGGGTGTGCTGGTGGCCAGTACTCCGGATGTGATTCGAAACCCGACAATCATCGTGGAAGGCATTAAAAATGAGTTGTTGAGACAAAAAAGTAGATCCATAGGTGCCGAAGCTACCGAAGTGCCGGAAGTCAACGTTTTAGCGGATAGGGCGATACCTTTCAGTTTACTGAAAAAGGTCATGTCGAGCAGCACCAGCGCAGGGTATAGCAAGATTTCCCTGGCCGTCATCCAGAAAGCGGCTAAGAATTAGTAGAATTTCGGGATGGATATAATTCAGAGTAAGGAGGAAGTTAACACTAAGCTGGCAAAGACGCGGCAAGAGCTGTCGGTGCTTGGGGAAAAGCAGCAGGAAATCGAAAAACAGCAGGCTAAGTTACTGCAAGAAAAAGAACGTTACGATGCACTGATTAAAGTGACCGAAGATCTGGATCGTTTGGCAGCCCTGGGCGGAGAAAAACTTTTCTGGGGAGAGGTCGGTGATGAGCAGGAGGCCCGTCATCATCTGGCGCAGGTTCATCAGCGAATTGCCACCTTCGAGGGTGAACTCCAGGCGGTACAACAGGCACTGTCAGAATGTCGCTCAGCAATTCAGGCTGGCGAACATAAAATTCACGATTACAATGAGCAGAACCAGATTCTGCTCGAGATAGAGGAAGAGGCGCTCGAAGAATATGTCATAGAGCGAGATCACGAAGGTTTTCAATATCGTCCACCGCTCATGCCCTGGTCTATCCATGGAGACGATGAAAAGCGTTATCGTAAAATTTTACTGATTATTTTATTAATCTCCTTCCTGCTGGGTTACCTGATTCCAATATGGCAGTCCCCCGTTGTAGACAAAGAAGCGAAAATCGAGATACCCGAGCGTCTGGCGAAGCTATTGCTTGAGAAGAAACCACCTCCACCACCTCCGCCTAAAGTGGAAGAAGTCAAGGAAGAAAAGAAGGAAGAAAAGAAAGAAGAAAAGAAGAAAGAAAAAGAGGTCACGGAAAAACCCCAGCCAACCAAAAAAGAGGTGGCGGTCGCCCGTAAAAAGGCTGAAAGTTCGGGTGTGCTGGCCTTTAAGAAGGACTTCGCAGGCTTGTTAGATCTCGATAGCGATCTCGACAGCAAACTGGGCGCGCAGGCAAGTCTGGCCTCCAGTGGTGCCACTGCGAAGACGAGTTCGAGGTCGATTATTACTACCCAGGCCGGGGCAGGCTCTAGCGGTATCAATACTGCCGCACTGAGCAAGAATGTGGGTGGTACCGGTAATGCGATTGAAGGTGTCGGCTTCTCTCGCGTGGAAAGTTCTATTGGTACAGAATATGCGACTGAAGATCGGCCTTTGAGCGAGGGACCCGGACCTTCCCGTACGGATGAAGAAATTCAAATTGTTTTTGATAAATATAAATCTGCGTTATATAGAATATATAATAAGGAATTGCGTAAGGATCCAACTCTCCAGGGGAAAATGGTGCTACGTTTAACTATAGAGTCTGACGGAAAGGTTTCTGCCTGTAGTATCGATTCAAGTGATATGGATGCACCTTCGCTGGACAAAAATATTGTTGCCAGAGTGAAAAGGTTTAATTTCGGGGCGAAGGAAGGTGTGCCTACCATAACTATTCTTTTCCCGGTTGATTTTCTGCCAGCAAACTAATCTCGATTTGTACGTAAACCCCTGTCTTGCTGCAGGCAGGGGTCGTCGTTATTTTTTATAGATAAGAGAGACAATTAACATTACCCTCTAAACTATTGAAAGTTATAAAGAAGGTGTAATTATTTTTGTTTTCAGTTAGGCTCCATCGGTTATAATTAGATGAGTTGTCTGCCTCAACCGTTCGCGTTGCTAATGGAAAGGATTTTTCTATTGATTTTAAGACCCGATTACCAGAACTAACACTGTTGTGAAAAAATTATTATCAGCACTTCTGAGTTGGTTCGCCCCTACAGCTGAGGGCGAGGTGCTCTCAGATATCCCCAAACCCTGTGCCAGAGCCACTGGCAGATCGACGCTTGGGTTCTCGCTACTGCTTATGCTGGTATTGCTTGGAGCGGCATCACCAGCTCTTGCTGGCGAATTTTGTGTTCAGGATCCCAGTCCCTTCGGCATCGATGAGGATGGAGATGGCATTAATGACTTTGGCCTTATTGATGGCGATGATCCTGCTACCGTACAGTTTATTATCGACAACAATGTTACCCAGATTACCGTCGATGGTGATTGCACTTTCCGCAACTGGCCGGCCAGCAATCCGCTGAATGTCACACTCAATTTTCAGACTAACGATCCATCGATTTATCTGATTACGTTCGATAACGTTGTTTTTACCGGCAACATGGCCTGCTCCAATATCGACCACCGTATCTGGTTTGTTAATGGTGACTCCAATGATTTTAATAGCTCCTGCCAGGATCTGTTTATACCGGTGGAATCCATCAGCAAACAGGTTCCTGTGGGAAAAACTACGGTCGGTATTGGCGAAATTTTCACCTACACGCTGACGATACCAGTATTGTACGACCCGGCAACGGGTACGTATATTAGCAATTCTGGTTCAGCAAGCGAATTACATACCATCGTTGTTACCGATGATATCAACGCAATTGGTGCCAACCTGACTCTGGTGAGTACGCCAACGGTGGAGTGGGCAGCCGGTAGTTCTCTAAGTGGAGCGGTATCCCATAACTTTACTAACAATGCAGGGCAACTCTCATTTGAAATTCTGCCAACCGATCCGAATACCGTACAGGTGCAGGCAGGTGACCAGTTCGAAATCAAAATAGAACTTTCCGTCGATGACACAAATATTATCGGTACGCAGTTTTTTAATACCGCCAGCTGGACGTTTGGCCGGGTCATTTTGCTGGACCCGAATGATCTGAATGGTGACGGCGATCTCGAGCCGACTTACTTCGACCCTCTGCCAGGAGAAAACGGTGTTTCCGATTTATTAACGATTGGTGCGCCTGATCTGACGGTAACTAAGTCGAGTCCTGATACTGCGTTGAATATTGGTGTACCGGGGACATTTTTCATCGATGTACAAAATACCGGTAATACCGATGCATGGGATTTCACCATCGTCGATGAGATTCCCGGTGTTGCGGATAATCCGGCTCTACCGTTAGTCGCGGGTATGTGTCAACTCGATCCGAGTGCTACGGTTACAGCGCAGATATTCCAGGCCGATGGTGTTACCCCTGTCACCCCGGTTCTAACGGCTGGCACAGACTACTCCGTCAGCTTTAACAATACGCTACCTTTACCCTGTGAGCTGACGCTGCAGTTCGATAGTTCTGGCCCCAATGCGGCTGTGCTCGCGGCCGGTAATCGCCTGATTATTAGCTATCAGTCAGAACTCGATAGTGCCCCACCGATGGATCAGGATGGCGCGTTGCTAACCAATGTCGCGGGTGCGACCCAGTGGTATAGCTCTGATCCAGACGGCACGCCGACGGCTATTGTTACAAATGAAACACTGACCGATGGTACGCCCGGCGATCCCACCGATCATGAATCCAGCTATACCATTACTGCTGGTCTGTCGGGTTACTTTTTTACCAAATCGGTGCGGAACCTCACTACTGGTGCGAATCCGGCGAGTACTGCGGCGGCAGGGGATACCCTGCGTTACCAGTTACGGGTATTTAATGTCGACGAAAATATCTCCACGATCAATATTATTGACAATGATTTAATCGCTGCTAATTTTGATACGGCATCCTTCTCGATTTTTTCTTCAAATGCTGATTCCGTAAATTACGATTCCGGTACCGGCACTTTAACCATTAATCATAGCGGCATCACATTCCTGGAATCACTTCTGGTTGAGTACGATATTACTCTTGCAGCAGGCCTGATTAATGGCGCGATAGTTTCAAATCAGGCGTTAATGACCGCGACTGGAACGATATCGCCTACCACGTTAAGTGACGACCCCAATATTAACGGTGTCGATGATCCGACCACCCCCCCCGACCCCGATCCGACCGTCATCACCATCCTGCAACCCGGTCCCTTACTGAAAACCGGCGGCCCGGCAACGGCGACCATTGGTAACGAAATCAC
>JAOUJX010000321.1 GCA_029882955.1 Gammaproteobacteria bacterium | reverse complement strand
ATCTTTTGTGCCAGAGTGAAGCCCTTGCTACTGTCTTCCTGGGCTTCGGGAAGTTCAAAAATATCAGAAGCCGGTAAATCGAGATATTTACGCGCACGGTCGGTTAAGCCGCGACCGATAATCAGCGGAATCCGGCCATCGGCCTGCACCTCGTCTTTAAGTACATTGGTCGCGAGTTCAAAAGTGGCAAGCACTTCGTCGCTAAGGTGTTTAGTCGCTTTTCCTGCCAACGGATATAAGTCGACCACGTCGCCTGTCTCCATTTTAGATACGTCCATTTCAATCGGTAGTGCGCCCGCGTCTTCCATGGTATTGAAAAATATCGGCGCTATTTTCCCGCCGAAGCAGAAACCACCATTGCGCTTGTTAGGAATATGGGGAATATCCTGCCCCATATGCCATAGCACCGAGTTTGTCGCAGACTTGCGTGATGAACCGGTACCCACAACATCACCAACATAGGCGACGGGAAAGCCTTTTTCCTTCAGTTTCTGAATGGTTTGTATGGGGTTTTCGGCGACGCCTTCGCGCGGCATCTTTAGCATGGCATTGGCATGCAGCGGAATGTCCGGGCGTGACCAGGCATCTTGCGCTGGTGATAAATCATCGGTATTGGTTTCGCCCGGGACTTTAAATACCGTGACCGTGATTTTTTCGGCCAGAGCCGGCTTACTGGTAAACCACTCGGCATTGGCCCAGGATTCGACAACGGCTTTGGCAGCGGCATTGCCCGCATCGGCCTTATCGGTGATATCATGAAAGGCGTCGAATACTAATAGCGTATGCGAGAGTGCTTCGACGGCTGCTGGCGCGGTTTCTTCATCGTCGAGACAGGCAATCAACGGTTGAATATTGTATCCACCGAGCATGGTGCCGAGTATCTCAACTGCTTTGACTTTGTCGATCAAAGGCGAGCTATCTTCGCCGCATGTGATCGCCGCCAGAAAACCGGCTTTGACATAAGCTGCTTCGTCTACACCGGCTGGTACATGCTGGGTTAGTAATTCGAGAAGATAGTCTTCTTCACCGGCTGGAGGTGTTTTGATTAAAGCGACCAGATCAGCTACTTGTTGTGCATCCAGTGGTTTGGGCGGAATGCCTTCTAATTTGCGTTCAGCGATGTGCTCTCGATAGGCTTGTAACATTTCTCTATGACTCTCAATTCAATTTGAGGAACCCTATAGCTAGGGGCTTATTTATCTTTTATCAACCGGAATATATTCCAGATCGATTGGACCGGTGTATAACTGTCGGGGTCGACCGATTTTGTAACCCGGTTCGGAAACCATTTCATTCCACTGGGTGATCCAGCCGATAGTTCTTGCCATGGCGAAAATAACGGTGAACATGTTCATCGGAATGCCCATCGCGAGGAAAATAATACCCGAATAGAAATCAACATTGGGATAAAGTTTACGCTGTACAAAATAGTCGTCTTCGAGTGCTACTTTTTCCAGGGCCATAGCGGTTTCTAGCAGCTTTTTCTGTTCGCCGGTTGACTCCATATCGTTAAGTAATTGATGACAGATCTGCCGGATTAAAGTGGCTCGAGGATCGAAGTTTTTATAAACACGGTGACCAAAACCCATGAGACGGAAGTCATCGTTTTTATCTTTGGCTCGGTCAACGAAAGTCTGCAATGGCTTACCCGAGTCGTTAATTTCCATCAGCATACGAATAACCGCTTCGTTGGCACCACCGTGAGCTGGCCCCCAAAGTGCCGCAATACCAGCGGCTACTGCTGCGAACGGGTTGGCGTCTGAGCTACTCGCCAGGCGCACGGTGGAAGTCGAAGCGTTTTGCTCGTGGTCGGCGTGCAAAATCAGGATTAAATCCAGAGCCTTGGCGAGTAAGGGGCTTGCTTTGTAATCCTCTGAAGGCATGGCGAACATCATGTGCAGGAAATTCTCGGTATAGCCGAGGTTGTTATCCGGATAGATGAATGGCTTACCGGTTGCGTAACGGTAGCTCCAGGCGGCTATGGTCGGCATTTTAGCCACCAGGCGCTGAGCTGTAATCATGCGGTGTTCAGGATTACGGATGTCCATGTGGTCGTGATAGAAAGCTGCCAATGCACCGACCACGCCCACCATGATCGCCATCGGATGAGCGTCACGGCGAAAACCACTGAAGAAACGCTTTAGCGCTTCGTGCAGCATGGTGTGGTTAGTGATAATGCTTTCGAACTCGGCCAGCTCAGTCTTACTGGGCAACTTGTCATTCATTAGCAGATAACAGACTTCAAGGTAGGAGCTTTGTGCCGCCAGCTGTTCAATCGGGTAACCTCGATATTGCAGAACACCTTTGTTGCCATCGAGAAAGGTAATTTTACTCGAGCAACTGGCCGTAGACATGAAGCCCGGGTCGTAGGTGAAATACCCTAATTCTTTATATAGGGCACTGATATCGATTGTTTTGGGTCCGCTGGTCGGTGTTAACAACGGTAACTGAACTTTCTTACCGGTTGAATCATCGATAATTGTCACTGTATCTGTGGTCATTTGGTATTCCTCTTGAGCTCCGGAGTTAGGATAGCTATAGATTGATTCGGCGCTTCGAATATCTAAAATCTACAGGGTTACACATGATTAAAACCCTGCGGTTGTTCTGTGGGTCTTAACTTGATTGTACCAATATATCCCATTTGAGGGGTGGTTAACCAATCGGCACGACCATTATTAAATTATATTATCGTCACAATTAATAATCATTAACGGGCTTAGGGGCTAGTTTGAGCACTTCTCTGCCGCTAAAACGCTGTACCGGCACTATTCCAATTGTTGACAATTGCTGCCTATTTGGGCATATTTCCGACAATAATGTCAAATTAATTCATTTATTGTTAACAATTTTATGGAAAAAATACAAACACCGAATCAGTCTGATCAGTTGCCCGAATCGGGTACTCTGGCCAGCCGAACCTACGAGAGTATTAAGGCCGATATTATTGATGGTACGCTGCCCCAGGGATCTAAAATAGTCGAATCCGATCTTGCGCTTAAGTATGGCATTAGTCGAGGCCCATTGCGCGAAGCGATTCATCGACTTGAACAAATTAAGCTGGTTATTCGGGTTCCGCACGCCGGGTCGCGAGTGGTAACGCTCAATAGCAAGATGATGGAAGACATTTACACCGCGCGTGAGTCACTGGAAGGTATGGCATCAAGACTGGCGGCCAGGTTAATGCCCGATGAGGATATAAAGTCCCTGCATCGGTTACTCGACCAGCATGAGCAAAATATCAACGAAGCGGAAGGTAAGGTTTACTTCCAGCACGAAGGCGATATCGATTTTCATTTCCGCATTGCTGCCGCCAGTCAGAACCAGTGGATACTGGAGAACTTAAATGGTGAGTTGTACCAGCTCATCCGCATGGGGCGACATCAGTCAGGGCGAATGCCGTCTCGCCCAGCCGCTGCACTAGCCCAGCACCGCCAGATTGTTTCGGCTATCGAACAGCGCGATGAAGAACTGGCCGAACTACTCATGCGCCGTCATATCAGCGGTGCGTGGAAAACTGTTAAATCTATTCTCGAGGAAAACCATGAATAATCAACTTTCACCTGGACAGAAACTTCGTCAGGCTGTTGAAGCCAACAATCCGCTTCAGGTCGTCGGAGCGGTCAATGCATACAATGCCATCATGGCCGAGAAATGTGGTCATAAAGCGCTTTATCTCTCCGGCGGTGGCGTGGCTGCCTGTTCGCTGGGCACACCCGACCTGGGGATTTCCACCTTACACGATGTACTCGAAGACGCACGGCGTATTACCGATGCCAGTTCATTACCTTTGCTGGTCGATATCGACACCGGCTGGGGCGGTGCTTTTAACATCAGCCGTTGTATTCGTGAAATGATCCGCAGCAATGTCGCCGGTGTTCATATCGAAGATCAGGTTATGCAAAAACGTTGTGGCCACCGCCCCAACAAGGCCATCGTTAGCCAGGATGAAATGGTCGATCGCGTTAAGGCTGCGGTCGATGGTCGAAGCGACGATAGCTTCGTCATCATGGCGCGTACCGATGCCCTCGCGGTCGAAGGTATGCAATCGGCGATAGATCGTGCTCAGGCCTGTGTCGAGGCGGGAGCGGACATGATCTTCCCGGAAGCAATGATTGAACTCGATCAATATCAGCAGTTTGTCGATGCGGTGGCTGTTCCAGTCCTCGCCAACATTACCGAATTCGGTGCCACGCCTTTATTTACCAATGAACAACTGGCATCGGTTGGCGTTAAATTATCGCTTTATCCGCTGAGCGCTTTTCGCGCCGCAAGTTTGGCAGCTTTAAATGTCTATCAGCACATTCTGGCCGATGGTACCCAACAAAATGTCGTCGATACCATGCAGACACGCATGGAACTGTATGACTTTCTCGATTATCACCAATACGAACAAACTTTGGATCAACTGTTTTCAGATTAACTATTTAGTGAGGAAAAATCATGAGTGAAGCAAAAGCTTTCAAACCGAAAAAGTCCGTCGCTCTGTCGGGAACCGCTGCGGGTAATACCGCAATCTGCACGGTCGGACGTACCGGTAATGACCTGCATTACCGCGGATACGATATTCTCGATATCGCCGAAACCTGCGAATTTGAAGAGGTTGCCTATTTAATCGTACATGAAAAATTACCAACCCAGGCGGAGCTCGATGCTTATAAAATCAAACTAAGGGGTATGCGGGATTTGCCTCAGGCAGTTAAAACCGTGCTCGAACAATTACCTGCGAGCACCCATCCGATGGACGTCATGCGCACTGGTTGTTCAGCATTAGGTTGCCAGACGCCCGAGGATGCAGA
>JAOUJX010000320.1 GCA_029882955.1 Gammaproteobacteria bacterium | reverse complement strand
TGGATGTGACGTCATGGCGCCAGACCGGGGAAATAACGGTGATGAGGAGGGCTTCCAGATTAGTCATGGTGACGGCTACCGCGGCGACGCGCAGGGGCCAGAGAGCCCAGCCACTGAAGAGTGCTATAACTGCTGCAGCGGTAAGAAACCACGAAATTTTCGCGGCACGGGTGTGGTAGCTCGGCCAGCGCTTGTACTTGTAGAAACCTGCGGCGGTAGAAATTAAATAGCTGATGACGGCCGAACCGATCCAGATCAGCTCTGACAGCAGCGTGGTGCCATACATGGTCACTACGCCGAACAGCAGGGCCGCATAGAGTGCCGCATCAGCCCAACTATCGAGACGTGCTCCCAACACCGTACGCTGGTTGAGAAGGATAGCCAGCTTACCATCGAACCAGTCCGTCATAGCGAGGAAGACAAAGACCCAGAAAAACACCTCTTTCTGATTCTGCCAGGCGATTGGAATAAGAACGAACGAGCCGAGCAGTCGGATGACACAGAGAAAATTCGGAACTGTCAGCAGTCGATCAGAAACCTCCGCCTCGGAGGCCATGTCAGTTTTTCGAGGTTTGCTGAAACCCTTCACGCGGTCCACCAGATCACGAAATACACGAAGACCGGTGCTGTCATGGTGAGGCTATCGACGCGATCGATCACGCCACCCATACCCGGTAATAGGGTGCTGCTGTCCTTGACTCCGGCATCGCGCTTGATGGCCGACATGTTTATGTCTCCAAAGAAGCCCGCGATTGAAATGAGAATCGCCACCAGTATCGGAGCTACCCAGCGTTGCAGTGGTTCCGGGAGCGAGAAAGGCCCCGCCTGCTGGCCTAAAGTCGTGAGCCACGGCGCGATCAGGGGCGCGAGTATCATGATCACCAGCATCCCACCGAAGAAGCCCTCCCAGGTTTTATTGGGTGAGATGACAGGACTGATGCGGTGGCGTTTATGAGCACCAAACAGTCGACCGACAATAGCCTGGAAAATATCGTCGGTCTCCGTAAGAATGACCAGGAACAGGAACCAGCCGATCGGTCCCAGGGGGGCGGAGGCGGTTTCGGGAAGTATCATTAGTAGCGCAGCATGCGAAATGCCGTAGCCCAGAAACAGGATTCCCCAAAGAAGGCCTCCCGCCGAGCGGGTATAGCCCTTTGGCTCACCTTTTATCAGCAACAGAACGGCCAGGCCAATAAAAGCACTGATTGGCAGGAAGATGACAAAGAGTGAGGTCAGCCCAAACAGGATCAGCAGGTAATTGATGGCGATGAGCCCGTAGCCGCCGCGGATAGCGAGTTGATCCTCGGGCCGGGGGCCAAGCATCCTGGTGAACTCGAACCAGGCGATACAACTGGCGATGGTGAGCAGAAGACAGATCCCGAGTCGGCCAGCCAGCAGACCGGCACTCACGGCGACGGCAAGCAGCCACCAGGTTCGCAAGCTGGCAAGCCGTTTGCGGCGTTTTGTCTCCTCGGCATTTCGCAGAGCGATGAAGCGGGCTATTGATCCGATGAGCAGAGAGGCAAAAACTGCGATAAGAGCCCAGTAGAGAGTAGGTTCGGTAGTGGTAATCATGATTTTTCCCGTTGTAACCCGGCTCCGGCTGCATCCTGGCCTGGAGTTCCAGTGGTGCTAATACCGTAGTGCCTGAATAGCAAGCGAATCAGATGCGGTAGAAGAGCGCAAACCACCAGCGCCACAATGAGCGGTAGATCGATGAGCGAGCCCGGCCCGCTGCTCTCCAGTTCACGAAGCGAGGGCAGGCGAATACCCACGTAGACCCAAATGGCATTTATAGGTAGCATGCCCACGGCGGTGGTCCAGCAGAAGGTCCAGAACCGAACGCGGCTCGCTCCACTGATCGGGTTGAGAATCGAGTAAGGTGCGTGCGCCATTCGCAGTGCAAGCAGGTAGTAGGCCCCTTCCCTTTCGAGGTGCTGGTTAATCAGCGCGACGAAGTGGGTGTAGCGACGCTCTATGCTTTGCTGGAATAGATAACGGCTGAGGGAAAAAATTACCATCGCGGCCAGGGTAAGGCCGATCGTAACCGTGATAACCGCTTGCCAGAAACCGAACAACCAACCATAGACGATCGCCTTACCCCCGGTTCCCGGTACCAGTGACAGTCCGAAGTAGATACCAAAGCCGATCATAAAGGCGCGCCATGGATTGAGGGCAATGTAGTGGCGAACGCGATCCTCCTGCAGGGCCAGCTCCTCGAGCGAGACATAATAGTTGACATACCAGGCCAGCCCCGTCAGAAGCAATGCGACGATCGCAAAAATGATCAACTTGCGTTTGCTTCGCCTTGTTACCCGATGCGCGCTCATGAGGAAGTAGACCCGGAGCCGAACTCTGAGACCTCTAATGCTCGACCCTGACGGAGAAAACTGTGCTTGCTCAAAGGCGCAAATCTGTTCGCATCTTCAAAATAAAGATAGTGAGTTACTGTCAGGATTTGTGAGCCTGTCTCGATCAGGTTAAAGGTATTCTCGTCACGCTCCCTGCCCTTTCCGCGGCTGGATGTCGTAGTGCCACACTGGACGATAATAACGCCGCGATCACGATGATGTCCGGGAAAGAAGTCGAGTGAATTTCCAATATAAGAACGATGCAGGTGCCCGCCCAATATCATTTCCACCTTTTGTTCAACAAAACAGTCAATCGCGCGCCGCGCGCCGGGCATCGCAATATCGAAGATACGGTCGTGCCCGGGGGCAAAATGATGGTGGGCGACAACGATGCGGACCTTATTGCCGGATACTCCGTCAAAAACCTTCTCGCTATGCTTAAGCTGATGGCAATCGAGCCGGCCGTTAGAGATGCTGCGGCGTGGCGCAGTGGTATCGAGGCCAACCAGCACGACATTACCGACCTGGAGAACCGGATTGAGATCGGGTGAAATGATTTCTCTGTAGAGCGCATGGGGCTTGAACAGGCGTTCAAAGATTCGCCAGAGTGCCACATCATGATTACCAGGGATAATAAGCAGAGGAACATCTGACATGCGGTCAAAGAACCGCCTGGCCTCTTTGAATTCGTGGCGCTTGGCACGCTGGGTCAGGTCGCCGCTAACAACGATAGCATCGGGAGCGAGCGTAGGGATGGATTGCAACAGAGCTTCTGCGACAGCAGGCACGAATGGCGGGCCGAAATGCAGATCGGATATGTGGAGGATTCTGGTCAGCATAATCAATAAACCACCCTAATCTATAAACGATCCTATAGAAGCTGGCTACCGGCTATTCTGATGTAGGTCAATGAATGAGATCAACGAACCTAATTTAATCTGGCAGGATATCGATTCAACGACTAGACTTTATATTAACCCGACTAAGGTGGATTCCTAAATGATTCAAGAAACCGAGGACAAGCGCCGATTCTCGCGCATTCCTTTCCAGTCAAAGATTCGGCTCAGCAATGAAAAGGGGGAATGGTTCAGCCAGCTTCTCGATATTTCGTTAAAAGGCGCTTTGATAAAGCTTCCCGATAACTGGAACGGGGCGGCAGGCGATCAGCTGGAGGTAGAGATTACTCTCGATGCATCTGAAATTACGATTAGCATGAGTGCCTCTGTTGCCCATATAGAAAACGATCATATAGGGCTATCCTGTAATCATATCGATATCGACAGTATTTCTCATTTAAGACGACTGGTGGAACTGAATATTGGCGACCCTGAGGTACTTCAGCGCGAGCTATTCGAATTGATTAGTCACGACTAGAAATTCACTTCCACGGCCAATATCTCATCCCCGCGCTTCAGTTCAACAATTGCCGAGTCTCCTGTTCGCCTGCTCTTGACCGCATAAATCAAGTCGAAGCTTTCCTTGAGAACCTCGCTATCAAAGCGTAGCAGACGATCTCCCTTACTCATTCCGGCTTTGGCCGCGACAGAACCCTCGTCGACAATGGTGACTAGCAAACCAGCCTCCTCATCACTATCGTCCAGACCAACACCCAGCCTGACGCCTCTCGCTTTGAATACCTCGTATTCCTGATAGACCAGATAATCGACTGCTGGCATCGGAAATTCAGGCATTTTCACATCCATGAGTTGCCCTTGTTTTTCCTCGGGAATTACGAGGTGGTAACCGCCGACCAGAACGTAGGGCAAAGGCAGCCGACGGTGAACCCGGCGCGGAATACCAAAACCATAATTGACGTGCCAGCCTCCGGCGATGACCACCATCCGCCGCCCGCTGTGTTTTTGCATATAGTCCGCCACGGACTCAGCCATTGTTTCATCCCAGAGGGTTTGACGTCGCTGAAAGCTTTCCAGCAGTGCTGCCCCTGCACCATGAGCACCGAAAATTTCTTTGATCATCTGACGTTGATAGGGATCGTTCATATCCATCTCTGGAAGTTTTTCCTTTATATGGCTATCGAGCTCATCCAGTGCGGTCATGCTTACCTTGCGCCCCAGAGCCTTAGTTGCATTGAGACCTATCACCGGAATACCCTGGTCCCGACAAAATTCCATCAACTCGCGGTAAAGTTCAAAATCACCACCCCAGTTCTCGAACCAGCGGCTCTCTCGCAGAAATTCCTTTTCGCTAAGTTCACCGGCCACCCACCGATCAAGCGCCTCCTGCTGGTCAGCATTGAACATTTCCATCCCGAGCGCCATCTGACCTGGTCGTTGTGTCTGTAGAGTTTTTAATATTTCAAGCTGCAAACGATGCGATGCCGGGTTGTCATGGGTTTCCCCAACGTATACCAACGGGTAGGAATTCAAATTGGAAAACAGTTGCTGCTGGCTGAGGTAGTGCCCGGTGGCTGTATGAAGAATATCACCCACCTTCGGCGCTACTG
>JAOUJX010000319.1 GCA_029882955.1 Gammaproteobacteria bacterium | reverse complement strand
ATTATTCGATGACTGATCGCGAGCAAATCCCAGAAGATAGTAGAGGATAATTCAATGAATACACCAAAGCTCGTATCACAAATCGAATGGTTAGACGCACGTAAAAAACTACTGGTAAGAGAAAAAGAGCTCACTCGATTACGCGATCAAATTGCTGTAGAGAGACGTGAATTGCCCTGGGTAAAAGTCGACAGGGAGTATATTTTTCACGACGCTAACGGGCAAAAAACTCTATCGGATCTATTCGGCGATAAAAGCCAGTTAATGATTTACCACTTCATGCTCGGACCGGACTGGGAAGAAGGCTGCACCAGTTGTTCATTCTGGGCTGATAATTTTAATGGTATCGACATACATCTGGCGCATCGCGACATCAGCTTCCTGGCAGTTTCCCGGGCGGAATACGATAAGCTAGCCGCTTATAAAAAACGCATGGGGTGGACCTTTAACTGGGTTTCATCGTTCGGTAGCGATTTCAACTATGACTACCAGGTGTCATTCACGCCCGAGCAAAAAGAGAAAAACGCAACCGAATATAATTACCGTGGCACGGAATTTTTTTCTGATGAACTGGTTGGCGTTAGCGTATTTGCTAAAGATGAACAGGGTGAAGTCTTTCATACCTATTCAACCTATTCGCGCGGTGTCGATATGCTAAACGGAGCTTATAATTATATCGATTTGTCGCCTAAGGGTCGCGATGAAGAAAATGGCATGTCGTGGTTGCGGCGGCATGATGAGTATGACTAAATGAAAGATTAATTAGCCTGAATTCAACTCAGTCGAGTAAAAAATTCAAACGATCATCAGCCTTTGCTGGTGTGATTTCAAGAATCTCAGCGCTGACTACATTCTCTGCAACGAACGGATCGTCGTTCACCCTGCTTTGAAGATCGGACAGCGAGATATTATGCGCCATAATACCGCCACCCATATTAGGCTGCAGGCCGCCGACCAGCAAAAATACATCGTCGTCAAAACCACGTTTAATCCATTCATTATGGCCGTCCATCAACTCGCCAGCGTTGCTTTTGTTGTCAGAAAATTTAAGTAGTACGATAAACATTATTCCCCCTGTTATTTTGGTTTGCTCATTGATCATTTTTGATGAATGAATCCAGCCATTCACACATCTGTTTTACTTCCTGTTTAATAAATTTCTCATCGTGAAAAGCACTGGCCATTGTGGCGACGCCCTGGCTGCGAGCAAGCAGATGCATCGCCATCCTGTCGGCATCTTCCTTACAGCCGAGTAATCTAAATTGCCTGCGCAACCAGGTTCTAAATAACGTAAATAGCTTATTTGCTGCGGCCTGCGAGGAATGATCCAGCTTTGCAAGCTCGGTAGCTAGGGTCCCAACCGGACAACCATAGCGTTTTATTTTGGCCCGGTTAGCGATAAGAATATTGATAAAGCTACGAATACGATCTGCAGGTTGTTCACCTTCATCCTCCCACCGCTCCAGCATCTGCCGAGTATTTTCAAGGCGAATATTAATCACGGCATCCAGAATTTCATCCTTGGTTTTGAAGTGATAGTAAAAATTACCGCGTGATATTTGAACCGCTTCGGCAATGTTGGCGAAGGAGGTATGTTCGTAACCCTGTCGATAGAACAATTGGTCGGCAGCCTGGACGATGTGATCTCGTGTGGTCATATAACATTTACCAATCTGAATTAGGACAATAGCCCTATTTCAAAAATATAATAGGACAACCGACCTAATTTATCAATAGCACAAAGCAGGTTTCACGACGCGGCACCGGGTGAGAAAATTGGACTCGATGTGGTGTGGATAGGTCGTCGACATGGACGACCTGGTAGGGGGTGTTACTATTCATTCGCATGCAAGGCCCTGTGCCCAATTTGCCAGCCTGGAAGCGTTTTGCGAGGCTGTCTGAATTGACGGTTAAACTGCTTTTTTCAGCCAAACAACTCCCTGACAAACTGCTGTTCCACAACCTTTTTACCCCACTGTGAACCTGGACGCTCCTCAACCAGAATAAAGCCATATCTTTCATAGAGTGAGCGAGCAGCGTCCAGCCCCTTAAATGTCCATAAATGCGTTTCCTTAAAACCTGATTGATCGCAAAACTCGACGGCCTGATCCATGAGTTTTTTACCCATGCCGCTCCCTCGAATTTCGTCTTCAAGAATAAACCATCTTAAATGCCCTTTACCCCCACCAAGGTCTTCACCATCGATTGAGATACTGCCGAGTATTCTACCAATGGAATGCACCGACCATATTTCGTTGACTGGATTATTAAGACGTAGCACGAACTCGGATAACCCTCCCGCGACTGCCGATTCAAATACCTCACCGAAGCTAACAAGTTCACTGTAATAATCAGCATGCATTTGCGCAGCCCGACCGATGATGCCCGGGAAGTAGCCGGTTTTTATCTCTAACTGCTGATGCGTGTTGTTGATTTGTTCAGGAGTCCTGACGCGCCTTAGGGCCTCGGCAAATTTTTGTATTCCGGCCAGAATGACCGAATGCGAATTCGCATCCACGGTTTTCAGTGCCGATGTTACCTGTGAACCGGCAAACCGATTTATCTGTTCGAGCGTGCGCCCGCCCCTAGTCGACAGGCTTAGATTATTACTACGCCCATCGTTACTCGATCTCACCTGCTTAAGTTCACCTTTGTTAATCAGACCCTGAACCAGACGGCTTATGGTTGATTTTTCGAGTAGCAATCTTTCGGATAATTCCCTGGCAGATAATTCTCCGCTACCGCCTATTTCTATTAAGGCATGGACGGCAGAGGGCGATAATTTGGTGCCAGCGATGGTGCGACCCATGAAGCCAAGTTCCCGAACCAGGTTTCTTGAAGCACTACGTATGCCTGATACAAATTCCGAATCTGTGACCATGAATGAATAAGTTTCATAAATTATAGTTGTATAGTACAACTACAATTCAGAAATTATCTATAACATTGTTTACATTTCGATTACGTTACCATATACATTATATTTACAGAAATATATCCATTAATTAATAATTATTGTTGATTAAATGTTTATAACTGTTAAATTTGTCATATGGATAAGATAGATCGTAATATTTGCAGAATTGTTCAGTCGGATGGTCGGATTTCCAGCTCGGAAATCGCGGAGACCGTTAGTGTGTCCGTTTCAACCGCCAACGAGCGCGTTCGCCGCCTCGTCGCCAACGGCGTGATAAGCAGTTGGCGGGGCGTACTCGACCCGGTACGGGCAGGCGCTGCTCTGTGCAGCTTCGTGCTGATCGATATGGTCTACGAGGGCGAGGAGGAAGCGACAGAAATATTACGTTCCCGCCCTGAAGTGCAGGAACTCCACCATATTAGCGGTCCACATTCTTACCTGATGAAGATCAGGGTCGCAAATACCGAGGCCATGCAGGAATTTCTTCAGCAGGTCGTCAAACCGCTTCGAGCCGTACAACGTACCGAAACAATTTTTACCCTGGGCACGCTAAAGGAAACCACCGAACTACTGATCGGCACGCCCGGAAGCGAAGCCTAAATAATGGAGGTTTTCCTCAAAGGCCTCGGCGTAGGATTCGCCGTCGCAGCACCGGTCGGCCCAATCGGGATTTTATGTATTCGACGTACACTCGCAGACGGCAGGGCCGCAGGGCTGGCCTCGGGGTTAGGCGCGGCAGCGGCTGACACGGTCTACGGCCTGATGGTAGCTGCCGGGTTTGCGCTTAGCGGCATCCTCATGAGTTACGCGACACCAATGAGATTTGGCGGCGGAGCGTTAATCGCCCTGCTCGGTGTAGTTTCGATTAAGTCATTTTACGCGTCCAGTCAGATGCCACGAGCAGAAGCGATTACGCAAAACGGTAATCACCCGGGATTATTCATGTCTTTCTCCACCACCTTTGCGCTGACCATCACCAACCCGATGACGATACTCGCCTTCGTCGGTTTGATTGCCGGTTTAGGCTCGTCGGCAGGTGAAAGTCCCTACGCTCCCTACTGGCTCGTATTTGGAGTCTTTACTGGCTCTGCCCTTTGGTGGTTGATACTCGTGCAGATTTCGCTTGTGGCCAAAACCCGCGTTACAGCCAACGCAACCCGGTGGTTAGACCTGGTCTCCGGCCTGGTTCTGTTGGTCTGGGGCTTCTGGATTGTTGGCTCTGTGCTTTGAAGCAAGTTGATAACAGTCTGCGCAAACCTTCTAGACTATGAAGATAATATGCTTTATATATTTCCAATTGCCTCTAATCACCGAGTTTGACCAAACCACATGATTACAGCGCTTGCCGGGGACTGGATAGATTTCGACCGTGACCAGTACACAAAATTATAATAAATTAGCAGCATGAAAAATTACATGGTAATAGAACACTTCAAACCTGGATGCTTCGACCAGGTTTACCATCGGTTTTCCAAAAAAGGCCGGATGCTACCCAACGGACTAAGCTATTTAAACTCCTGGGTTAGTAAAGAAAATAACGTCTGTTATCAATTGATGGAAACCGACAATGTTGCGCTATTTAGCGCATGGGTCAAAAACTGGGATGATCTGGTCGAGTTTGAAATCATACCGCTAGATTAATTAAATACGAGTTTTAATATGAACCACGAAGCAATCAATTTTAATCAAAAATTAAACAGCTTTAACGAACATTGGAAGCCAAAAGTCATCGCAGAAATGAATGACTACCAGTTCAAACTGGTTAAATTACTGCTGAGAATGATCAGTGGATTTAGTAGTCTTTTTATGTGTATTAAAGTTCCGTTTCCTGAGTGCCGTTCATGAATAATCAGAACCCTTTTTATTTTCTCCGCCACGGTCAAACCGACTGGAACCTCGAGCGCCGGTGTCAGGGCCAAATCGACATACCGCTAAATGCAACCGGCATAAGCCAG
>JAOUJX010000318.1 GCA_029882955.1 Gammaproteobacteria bacterium | reverse complement strand
CTATTACAAAAAATATTAATCTACATCATGACAGGTTCTGTAATGGTCCTGTTAGGCGTAGCCATCCTCTACATTATCATGTCGCGGGCTCTGTCCCACTTGCCCGAAGTAGTCGAAGAGTTGAATCGGATCGCCGCTGGTGACCTGACTTCAAAAATTGATGTGAGCCGAGAGGATGAGATAGGTGACTTATTGCAAGGACTGGACTCCATGCAGAAACACTTATTGGAGATGATATCGAAGATAGGTTCTACCACTAACCTTCTGACCACGACTGCAGATCAAGCCTCCTGTTTGATGGTGCAAGCTAGTGCCAATATTAAGGAGCAACAATCTGAGACGGAACAAATTTCCGCCGCGATGAGGGAAATGAGTACTGCGGTACTCGAAGTCTCTAACGGGGTAATGGGCACTTCGAGGGCGGCCAATGGGGCGAATGCTGAAACCAACGATGGACAGTTGGTTGTCGGCAAAGCGGTAGAAGGAATTAATTTTCTGGCAGATCACATCGAGACGACGGCTCGTGTAATTGAGCAGGTAGAAAAGGATAGTGAGAATATTAACCAGGTGTTAGAAGTCATCAAGGCAATCGCTGAGCAAACTAATTTGCTGGCATTGAATGCCGCGATAGAGGCCGCCCGAGCCGGTGAGCAGGGAAGAGGGTTTGCTGTAGTGGCCGACGAAGTCCGTACCCTGGCTAGCCGGACTCAGGACTCTACTACAGAGATTAATCAGATTATAGAGAAGCTCCAGGCCGGTTCGTATAAAGCAGTACAGGCTATGAGCGAAAGCCAGGAGAGAACACGTTCTGCTGTCGAGCAGACTAATCAGGTCGGCGCCTCTCTGAAGACTATCGCCGCGTCGGTATCTCAGATAGACGAAATGAGCACCCAGATAGCGACGGCCGCCGAACAACAAAATGTAGTGGCCGAAAATATGAAATCGAATATCGAACGGATTAACAAAATGGCGATGCAAAATGCCTCTGGTGCCGAGCAAACCAACCAGGCCTGGGATGATTTGGCCGGGTTGGCGAACGACTTACAGAATCTGGTCGGACGGTTCCGGGTATAAATTTTTCAGGTTTAATCGTTAATGAGATTCTCAATCGGTGCTAGATCGCGGAGATAGGCGACAAGAGCGCTACGATCCTCATCACTCAGGTTTTGCAGGCCGAGAATCACCACATCCATCGAACCGGCGGTATATTCCCCGTCAGGTAGTTCGCCGAATTTCAAAAACTCTTCGAGCTCGGCAGGGCTCCAGTTGCCGATTCCGGTGCCTTTGTCGGGTGTAATATTAGGCACTATTTCGTCCTCCGGGCCCTGGGGATTGCCAGCGTAGGCCATGTCGGTGCGCAGGGCGCCAAAACTATTTCGCGGGGTATGGCATTCACCGCAATGTGCCAGTGCTTCGGCCAGGTAGGCACCACGGTTCCATTCCGCACTCTGTTCATGATTCTGCTGAAATTCGCCAGCGTTGAAAAATAACCACTTCCAGACTTTAGCTGCCAGTCGCCAGCTTAAAAACCAGGATAAATCGTGGTCAATGTTTGTTCTATTAGATGAGGGTAGCGAGAGAATGTAAGCGTACATGGCTTTAGCATCCTCGGCAGACATTCGCGTATAAGAGGTGTAAGGGAAGGTTGGATAGTAGTCGCTGCCGTCCGGCGCCACACCGTGATGTAACGCTCGCTCGAAATCTTCTGCACTCCAGGCGCCAATGCCCGCGGTTTTGTCGGCGGTTATGTTGGGCGTGTAAAAGGTTCCGAAAGGCGTCTCTAGTGCTCGACCACCTGATAATGGCTCGCCATCTTCGGCGGTATGGCAGTGGCTGCAACCACTAATTTTCAGCACGTATTCGCCACGTGCCATCAAAGCGCTATCGCTAACAGTCTGGGCGATAACGCTCCATGGCAGCAAGACTAAAATCAGGCTGGTTGCGGGAGTGAAACGCAATGTTAGCCGCTTAGTTTTTCTTTTCGCGGAAGTCGTCGTGACAGCCCTTACAGCCTTTACCGAGCGCCCCGATTTTTCCTTTTAATGCGTCGAGCCCGTTTCCTGCGACTGCCGCCAGTTCATTAACCGCTTTTGCATAGGCCTGGCCTTTTTCAGAAATCTCCGGATAGGTGCTCCAGATCTCGGGTAGCGCGGTGGTTTTTCCTGCATAAGCATCGTTGCCTGTACCTTTCGCCCAGGCACGGCCCATATCGAGTTCGAGCAGGGCCTTCAGGTTATTGGCTAGTTTACTTGCCGTTTCAGCATCGTAGGTAATCTGGCCTTTGGCCATGCCAAAAAGTGGACCGGCATTAAAGCTTCTTAGTTGCATCTCGCTTTGTCGGGCTTTGATTAATTTCAGATTAGGGTCTTTTTCTGCAGCGAAAGCTGGCGCTACAAATGTCAGGCCGATTATGAACAGGCTAAGCCGGGTAGTTTTGTACATGATTTCTCCCTCTGGGTTCTATTGTCGAATTGAGTTTTTGCATCATTCGAGTCTATGGTATCACGTATCATTTAAGCAACAAATTAACAAATATTGCAACGCAATGCTGCAATTATGCATCAAGCGCGAAAGCGAGTCAGGGCGATACCGGCAAGAATGATTGCCATTGCAAACAGGCTGCTAATGGCGACTGGCTCGGACAGGATATAAGCCCCGGACAAAAATGCGACCACGGGAATCATATAATTTATGGTCGATAGGAAGGTCGGCCCGGCGCGCTCGATGACGGCGAACAGGATCATTGTGGCGATAGCCGTGGGTCCTATTCCGAGCCAGATGACAGAATTGATCGAACGCAGGCTGATTTGATCAAAATTTAATGTCGTTTGAGTTAGCCAGAAAGGCAATAGCGTGATACTGGCAGCGATCATCACCCCTGCCGCGCCGACCATTGGGCTGAAACGGGGCAGGCGTCGAACCAGAATGGTATTTACCGCGTAACTGGTGGCAGCGATAAAAATCGCGATGCCGCCCAGAACTGCGCGTGGCCCGCCTTCGAATACCGGGCCGAGTAAAATGACAATTCCGCTGATACCGAAAATAAAGCCGATAACTTTATAGCGATTAAGGTTTTCGCCCTCGACAAAGTAATGCGCCAGCAGCATCGTCATCAATGGCATGATCGCCATGATCATCCCGGCGATACCGGAGTTCACAGAAAGTTGCCCCCAGGTAATGAGGAAGAAGGGAAGTAGATTACCGAAGAACCCCATGGCGATAAACGCCAGCCATTTTCTGCCTTCGAAAGGCAGTCGATCGCCCCTCAGATAAACCACGCTAGTCAGTATCAGTGCGGCAATCAGTATGCGTGCAAACACCACTGTAAGCGGGTCGACAGACTCGACCGAAAGGGCGGTAAACATGAACGAGGTGCCCCAGAGCGCTACCAGGCACAATAAAAGAAACCAGTTGAACAAAGCCGAGTTTGATTTCAATTAGTCAACCTGCAAATCGGGCAGGTTTCGATAAAGCTCCAGAGCTTCGGGATTGCTCAGCGAATGAATATTTTTTACTGGACGGTTATGTACGACTTCACGCACTGCGAGTTCTACGATTTTGCCGGACTTGGTGCGAGGGATCTCGCTTACCTGGACTATTTTTGCGGGGACGTGGCGTGGGGTGCATTTTTCTCGAATCGTTTGACGGATTTTTCTGCTCAGAGCATCGTCCAGAGTTAATTCGTTCTGAAGCACAACAAACAGAACAATCCGGACATCGGAGCCCCAGTCCTGTCCGATAACAATACTTTCGATTACTTCGTCTAACTGCTCGACATGCCGGTAAATCTCGGCGGTACCGATGCGTACGCCACCGGGATTGAGTGTGGCATCTGAGCGACCATAAATCACCATGCCGCCGTGCTCGGTAAGCAATACATAGTCACCGTGATGCCAGACATTATCGAAGCGGGAGAAATAGGCGTTATGGTATTTCTCGCCGCTTTCGTCAGCCCAAAAATATACCGGCTGGCTGGGGAAGGTTTTTGTGCAGACCAGCTCACCTTTCTGGTTGCTCAGAGACTGACCCTCATCGTCGAATACATCGACCGCCATGCCCAGGCCGCGGCACTGAATTTCGCCGCGATAAACCGGCAGAATCGGACAGCCCAGCGCGAAGCAGGAAACAATGTCGGTACCGCCAGAAACTGATGACAGGCATAAATCCGGTTTGATGCTGTCGTAGACATAATCGAAACTTTCGGGCGCAAGTACCGAGCCGGTTGAACAAAGCGTGCGTAATTCGGATAAGTTAAACTTTTGCTCCGGTCGTATTTCGTTCTTTTTTAATGCGTCGATGTACTTTGCCGAGGTACCGAATAAAGTTATGCCGACGTCTTCTGCATATTTCCATAAGACCTCGCCGTCGGGGTAAAACGGTGAACCGTCGTAGAGTACCAGAGCCGCCTTACTGGCGAGAGCCGTTACCAGCCAGTTCCACATCATCCAGCCGCAGGTGGTGAAGTAAAAGACGCGATCACCGGGGCGGATGTCGCTATGCAGCAGGTGTTCTTTTAAATGCTGTAAAAGTGTACCGCCGACTTTATGAGTTATGCATTTTGGTTTGCCTGTGGTGCCAGAGCTATAGAGGACATAAAGCGGGTCGTTGAACTGACGCGGTACAAAATCGATATGGTGAACCGGTTTCGCAATGATGTCGGCCCAGTGTGTGGCACCTATCTGGTTGCCGTATCCAGTCAGGTTAATTTGAATCACTTTTTCGACGCAGGGCAACTGCGCGCAAATGGCAGAAACCTTATTGTTCAGGTCGATTTTCTTGCCGTTGTAATAGTAGCCATCGCAGCAAAACAGAAAACGCGGCTCAGTCTGGCCAAAGCGATCAACCACGCTTTCTTCGCCAAAGTCAGGTGAGGTCGAAGTCCATACCGC
>JAOUJX010000317.1 GCA_029882955.1 Gammaproteobacteria bacterium | reverse complement strand
AAGATCCTCTGGAAGATCATCGCCCTCACTTGAATTTTGAGAGCCGCAACCGTACGCGCTAAACATTAACAAAATGAAGGCCGAAAGCTTTAATAATATATTTAGTTTGGAAATCATTATTATTGGTGTGTCCTACTAACTATCCGATCGATTATTTTTATCCATTATCCTAGTGACTCCTTACCTGTCTAATATACCATAGGATTTTAAATCACCAAAAACAGTTGATAGCCCGGATCTACAGGGGTTGCATATAGCCTCTTGGTGATTTCTGTAACATAAAAACTCAATACCAGCGTTTATATATACGTCCGGAATTGGCCGTTTCTCCCCGTTCGTGGGCATCCCCCACCAACGTCCGCTTTTTCAAATACCGGAGACCATTGGAGTCAGTACCGATTGAAACTCAAGTTACGTGGTATTTTTCTGGATGCGAGCTACCGGACATGTTTGCGTCATGGAAGAAAACACTAATCCGGGGGTACGATGGTATGTGAGCTTTGTGCATATGCGCTCAAAGTCATACAACTGTTATCAGTGCCGAATCAAAAGGGAATAAAATAAAATATCAACAACCGAAGCTAGCCGAAACTGTGCGCACGAACGGTATCTGGTTTGCGAATAAAATACCTATTTCGACCAAAATGCTCACTTAGCCTCAAAAACCAAGCGGCTCATCCATACTCTTACCAGGCTCGGTAAACCACTTCGGCCCCTCTTCTGAAATATAAGCATGGTCTTCCAGGCGCACACCAAATTCGCCGTAGCTACAAATCATCGGTTCGATTGAAAAACACATGCCGGGGGCGAGCGGTAAATCGTTACCCTGAACGATGTACGGGTGCTCGTGTACATCCATACCCACGCCATGACCGGTACGGTGCGGTAAGCCCGGCACCCGGTAACCCGGGCCCAGACCACCGGCTTCGATGACCTGGCGCGCTGCTGCATCCGGTGCCGAGCAGGCTACCCCTATTTGTGCGGCATTAAACGCAGCAAGTTGTGCGGCCTGCTCCAGTTCCCAGATTTCTCTTTGACGATTGGTTGGTTCACCAAATACATAACTGCGCGTGATGTCAGAATGATAACCATGCAAGGTGGCACCGGTGTCGATGAGCACCATGTCACCCTCTTTCAATGTCTGTGGATAGGGTACACCATGCGGATAAGCGGTCGGCTCACCGAATAAAACAATCTTGAAAGTCGAGCGACCATCCATGCCACAGGCGATATGGGCATCATCAAGAAAATCCTGCACTTCGCGGGTATCGATACCTTCGTATAGAATTCTTGCGACTGATCGATGTACTCCGAGGGTTATCGCCTTCGCCTGTTTTAACAGTGAAAGTTCATTGTCGGATTTAATTCGCCGGCATTCAGCTATCAAAGAACCACCGTTGATGATTTTTATTTTGGTCGATGCATTTTGTAAACCGTCGACAGTAAAAAAAGGCGTTTGATCGTCAAGCGCCAGCGTTGGATTGCTGGATGCGCTTATCTTGAAGATACAATCGACTACTGCGGCGGTCGGATTTTCATGCTCCTGCCAGAGTACAAAACCACCTTCGACGACCATACCCGCTTGGGTCTTTTCTTCTTCAAAAGCCGGGCAAACATAAAACAACTCGTCTGCGCTGATGATCGCGCCATGCAGTCGCTCACTGGGATAACAATACAGGCCGGTGAAATAGCGCAGGCTGGTGGAAGCGTCGAGATAGACAACATCAACACTGTTCTGCTTCATCAATTCGCGTAACCGACTAACCCGCGATAAATGCTCGGTGACGTCAATTGGCGTCGCCTGATCGCGAGTCGAGTTTAATTTTGACAGTTCTTTTTCGGCTGTAGAGCCACCGACACCTAATGCCATCTGAGACCCTCTTTCTGGCTATTGTATTTTGAATCATAGAATATCAGCTTTCTACCGAGGGAACTGGTTTAAGCTAGCCTTCTTTTAACGTTTTCCCGCTTATGTAGGTCGGTGGCTTCGTGCTAGCATGCGCCTGTCAATTTATCCGGGAAGATTGGTATGGCCATTGCAAATTCCGTGCTCGACATGATCGGTAATACGCCAATGTTAAAGCTGAGTCATTTCGACACTGGCCCCTGCGATCTCTTCGTCAAACTTGAGAGTCAAAACCCCGGTGGATCGATCAAGGATCGTATCGCCGTGGTGATGATCGAAGCAGCCGAGAAGGAAGGCAAGATCAAACCCGGTGGTACTATTATCGAAGCCACTGCCGGTAATACCGGACTTGGGCTGGGACTGGTCGCAGCGCAGAAAGGCTATAAGCTGATCCTGGTCATCCCTGATAAAATGAGCCCGGACAAAATCCGACATATTCGAGCCATGGGTGTCGAAGTACGCTTAACTCGTTCTGACGTACAAAAAGGCCACCCCGAGTATTATCAGAATTATGCAAAAAGCCTGGCCGAAGAGATTCCAAACTCGCATTATATCGATCAATTTTCCAACCCGAACAACCCACTGACGCACGAAATCGATACCGGCCCCGAAATTTTCGAGCAAATGGATGGCAGGATCGATGCCATGGTGGTCGGTGTCGGCTCCAGCGGTACTGTTACCGGGCTTGGGCGATTCTTTAAGAAAAATGCACCTGACTGCGAAATGGTGCTGGCCGATCCGAGGGGTTCGATTCTGGCTGACCTGATCAATACTGGTGAAATGACGGAGGCGGGTTCCTGGCTGGTAGAAGGCATTGGCGAAGATTTCGTGCCGTCTATCTGCGACCTTGACCTGGTTCACAAGGCTTATAGTATTAGCGATGGTGAAGCCTTCGAGACCCAACGCGCGCTGCTCGAAAAGGAAGGCATTATCGCTGGCTCTTCGACTGGTACTCTACTCTCTGCCGCTTTGCGTTACTGCCGCGAGCAAACCGAACCAAAGCGTGTGGTGACGCTGGTCGGCGACACCGGCAATAAATACCTGTCTAAATCATTCAACGATTCCTGGTTAGCCGACCAGGGCTTACTCAATCGCGAAAAATCTGGTGACCTGCGAGATTTGATTGCCCGTCCGGCTGACACTGGTGATATTGTCACGGTGACTTCATCCGATAATCTGGTGACAACCTACAAGCGCATGCGTATGTTCGACGTCTCGCAGTTACCCGTGATGGATGATGGCAAGGTAGTCGGGTTAATTGATGAATCTGACATTTTGTTTGGCATTTATGACGACAGGGAAAGTTTTAACAAGAAGGTTGCCGATGTTATGGTCACCGATCTTAAAATTGTGACACCTTCGGCGAGTATCGACTCCATACTACCTTTATTTAAACAGGACAAGGTCGCTATCATTGCCGACGATGAAAACTTCTACGGTTTAATTACCCAAATCGACCTGATTAACCACCTACGCAAGGCAACCCTTTAAATGAGCAGCTCAAAAAATAAACCTGGATTTTCTACCCGTGCAATTCACGCTGGTCAGCAACCCGACCCTTCAACCGGTGCGGTGATGACACCGATTTACGCGACCTCGACTTATGTTCAGTCTAGCCCGGGTGTGCATCAGGGCTATGAATATAGTCGTTCACAAAACCCGACACGTATGGCCTACGAACGTTGTATTGCCGACCTCGAAAATGCCAAAGCCGGGTTTGCCTTCGCCTCTGGTCTGGCGGCTTCAGGCACTATACTGGAGCTCATCGATAGTGGCTCGCATATTGTCGCCATGGACGATTTGTACGGTGGTAGTAATCGCCTGTTTAACCGGGTGCGTAGGCGTTCGGCGAATCTGGAGTTTTCTCTGGTTGATTTAACCGATCCGCAGAATTTTAGAGAAGCTATCCAACCCAATACGCGTATGGTCTGGGTCGAGTCACCGACTAACCCGCTGCTACGCCTGGTTGATCTGGCTGCGATTGCTAAAATCGCCAAAGAGCATGGCATTATCGCGGTATGCGATAACACTTTTGCCACACCCTACCTGCAGACCCCACTCGACCATGGCTTCGATATTGTCGTGCATTCAGCCACCAAATACCTGAACGGTCACTCCGATATGGTCGGCGGTGTGGCCGTTGTCGGTGACAACGCCGAACTCATCGAACAGGTAGGCTTTCTGCAAAACTCGGTTGGTGCCATTGCAGGACCTTTCGATGCGTTTCTGGCTATGCGCGGTTTGAAGACTCTCGCCCTGCGCATGCGTCAGCATTGCCAAAGCGCGCAGGAAATCGCCGAGTTCCTCGAGGCACACCCGAAGGTCGATAAGGTCTACTATCCCGGCCTGGCATCGCATCCGCAGCACGAATTAGCAAAATCTCAGATGAGCGGTTTTGGTGGCATGGTGAGCGCGGTATTAAAAGGCGGCTTATCGGAATCCACCACATTCCTGGAAAACTGCCATCTGTTCGCACTGGCGGAAAGCCTGGGGGGTGTCGAAAGCCTGATCGAGCATCCTGCCATAATGACGCATGCCTCCGTGCCCGAAGATCTACGCGAAAAGCTGGGGATTAGTGACTCGCTGGTGCGATTGTCTGTCGGTGTTGAAGACACGACCGATTTAATTGCGGAACTGGAGCAGGCGCTGTCTTTGATCTAAGTGAACGGGGTTGGAGTCAGCCCTGGCTTCGACCCCTGCTTACAAATTTCTTTAGCAAATCAGCCTGCTGCCCAGCCACTTTCTGCCGGTTCTCAGCCTTAACCGGCCCAAACCCTCTCAAGATTGCAACCGATTCACAAAGTTCACGGCCGATCTCATAATTTTCCTTCGTCAAACCGCCTTTAATTTTTTCTAACATTTTCAGATAGTTATCGATATCCGCACGCTCAAGCTTCCTCTCCAGCGTATGAGCAAAAATATCGAAAGCACTCCCCCGCAATCCTTTCAAAGCGCTTAACAGTGGAAATACTTTCATCATCCAGCCAC
>JAOUJX010000029.1 GCA_029882955.1 Gammaproteobacteria bacterium | reverse complement strand
CCGAGCAAGATCTGTTTTGAAGTAACCGAAACCGTAGCTATTTCAAATCTAAGTGCGGCGATTACATTTATCGAAGTCCTCAAGCAGGTCGGCTGTCATTTTGCACTGGATGATTTTGGTAGTGGATTATCATCATTTGGCTATTTAAAGAAACTGCCGGTCGATTATCTGAAAATCGATGGTATGTTCGTAAAAGACATGGTCGATGATCCGATCGATCACGCGATGGTGAAATCGATTAATGATATTGGTCAGGTGATGGGCATGCAGACCATCGCCGAGTTTGTCGAGAATGATGAGATCAAGGGTATGTTGAGAGAGATCGGGGTTAACTATGCTCAGGGATATGGTATCGAAAAACCACAACCACTAGATGAGTTACTTGTCCTCGCAAAAAGGTGATGAAAGTTATTTGTAGTCCATTTCAATAAACTCCGGCTGCCAGTTAAATGGTATTAGTCATACGACTGCTCAGGGTCGACTGAAGAAGTTGCCAGGATAAAAACAAAGGTCAGCTTTCCAGTTAGCTGTCATTCATTTAGCAGTTGGGAACGAGTACTGTCGGCCAGGTGCGGTCATTGATATATAAAGTAATGCACGAAAATCTATCAGCTGTGACAAGATAAATATCTATAATTTAGGAGAGATAGTTGCCTTAACTTATTGTATTCAAATAATTTACCATTATAATTTTATATCAAATAAATAATGTAAAGCTGTCCACTAAAAAGCTTGTTGGGATATTTAATAATCTTAACTTTCTTCAGCTTTCACACGGAGATTTATTCATGCATAGAAAACCATGGCCAATTGTCATATTAGCCCTTCTACACTTACTTGAACCCCTTCCCAAAATTGTTCTCTACGCCTATAGGACCGATACAGATATTTTTGTATTTACCCAAATGTTCTTTGGGCATGAAAACTTCGTGAATGTGCTCGAATTCTTCCTGCTTTTTCCGATAGCCGGATTTGCCATTTGGATGGTAAAAAGGTGGTCGCTACCAGTTTTTATATTAATAGAAGGGTATGTTTTATTCACTCATATCAGAGGCCACCAGGAAATTCCCGATGTGGTTTCCCTACCACTGATATCCTTGTTTATCGTCTTGAATATCAGTGTCGTTACTTACTTTTTAATCCCTGCTGTACGAGTAGCTTATATGGATCCAAAGCTACGCTGGTGGGAGAGTAAAACCAGATATAAAGTAGACATGAATGCCAAATTTGAAGATGAATCGGGAATACACGATATCAAACTTTCTGATATTGCTGAGGGAGGCGCTTACGTATTGTCCGATATGAATACCGACTTAAAAAAGCATGGTCACATCTCTTTCACCCATTTGAATTTTAGTCTCAAAATTGAAGGCGAAATTGTTTACTTTGGAAAGCCAGGGGTGAGTGAATTTGGATTTAAATTCAACAATCTAGATCCAAAGACCAATAAAGACATCAAAAAGTTAATGCGCGCTATCAAAAAGCAAGAGGCCGAAAGCACCAGACCAATGGATATTTGGTATAAAGATTTTAAAAAATGGATTGCCGAACTTTTCACAACCGGCAAAGGGCTTATACCAGATCCGCCAAGATAACAAAAAAGCTAGAAAGCTTTAGTCAAAGGCGTAACGGAGAATTACAACGTTGGCGGAATAACTAGAAATAAACATAACGAATCCATGTACCGAACCAGGGTCGGCTGAAGTCGGAGCTCTCAAAAAAGATGTTAGAGAATGTCTCAGTTGGGTCGACTCCAGAAGTTGCCAGGTTAAAAATGAAGGTCGGCTTTCCCGTTAGCAGTCGTTCATTTCACTACTGGGAACTAGTGCTTTCCGCCAGAAGCGGGCATATGTATGTCTGCCCCGATCGCCTTGTTCATGGCCAGCGCCATTTCATGCTTGTCGATGGGTTTTGAGATATAGCCGTTCATGCCAGATTCGTAATAGGAATCGATATTCTCTTTCATCGCATCGGCGGTAATGGCAAGAATTGGAATGCGGGATTTTTTATCGCTCGATTTCCGGATGGCTTGCGTTGCCTGCATTCCATCCATCTCGGGCATTCTTATGTCCATCAATATAATATCGAAATTGCCGTTTTCGTGCGCTGTTACCGCTTCCAGGCCATTTCCCACGATCGTTACCTTATGCCCGTAGCTCTCCAGATGTTTTTGTATGACGAATTGATTTACCCGGTTGTCTTCGGCTAGAAGAATGTCCAGGGACCGGGTCGCTTCCAGCTTAAAATCGGATGGCTGAACCGCTTTATCAATATGGTCGGTTGTGGCTGCCTTATAAGGGATGGTGAACCAGAACAGGCTCCCCACTCCCTTCGAACTTTCAACACCGATATCGCCTCCCATCAAACGCACCAATCGCAGGCAGATAGCCAGGCCAAGTCCGCTACCCTCGTATTTACGCGAGATCGAAGCGTCGGCCTGGGTAAACTCGGTGAACAGTTTCTCGACGGTTTTATCGCTCATGCCGATTCCAGTGTCTTTCACGCTGATTTTTATCACTGGAGGATTTTCACCATTTTCCAGCAAATCCCCAATCACCTTAATCTCTCCCTCCTTGGTGAATTTAATGGCGTTGCCGACCAAATTGATCAAAACCTGCCTGATTCTTGTTGGATCCGAATTGATATACTCCGGGAACCTGGGTCCGCAGTCGATATGCAATTCCAGTCTTTTGTCGGTACTGCGGGTGTGTCTAATTTGTGACATTGCCTCGGCCATCAAATGGCATAGATTAAAGTCAATGTTTTCAATTTCCATTTTCCCGGCCTCTACTTTCGACATGTCCAGTATGTCGTTTAACAGGACGAGTAATGAATTGGCTGATTTTTTAATTCGCTTGACCTTGTCCCTGGCTTCAGAGGCTAACTCGTCCTCAAGTAACAGGTCCGCGAATCCAATGACACCGGTCATGGGCGTTCTTAACTCATGGCTCATCGTGGCAAGGAATTGCGATTTCGCCAGATTGGCGGCTTTAGCCTGCTCCGTCGTTTCGAGAAGTATCTGGTCTAGTTGCTTGCGCTCGGTGACATTTCTACCGGTCCCACGGTAACCGGTAAAGTTACCGGCATCATCGAAAACCGGTTGACCGCTGATTGATACCCATGTTTCCTTACCTTCGACTAAACGCGAATATACAAAATCCCGAAATGGTTCATGTCGTTGAAGGGTAGTCAAATGTGCTTCGATTTTTTCCGGTTCAACCCCTCCGATATCAATATAGCTCCTTTTCTTACCCAACAAGTCACCGGCTTTCATTCCCGCAAATTTCTCCAATCCTTCGGAAAAATAGGAAAACTCGAGCCTTTCGTTCATTTCCCAGAACCAGTCTGAAGTTGAGCTCGAGAAATCCCTGAAGCGCTTTTCATTATTTGCTAATTCCCGGGTTCGTTCGTGGACTTTTAACTCCAACTCTTCGTGGTTTTTGTTTAATTGCTGTTCGAGTCGTTTACGGTCGGTAATATCCTCGACGATAGTAAATACCCTTTCCCAGTGGTCTTCATCACCCCCGGCTATACTGCTAATCAGTCGGATGTAGAATTCCGACCCATCCAGGCGATACTCCGTAATTTCGGCATAATTGATTTTCGAGGAGCTGGCGAGGGCTGAGATTTCTGTTGCATAGAGATCGGCCCATTGATCATTCCACCAGCTCCTTGGGCTTTCCTCGTAGCGAATATAGTCCTCGATGGAATCGGCTTCGTATGTTTTCAGTAAACTATCGTTGACGCTGGTAACGGTTATTGTGTCTACGATGTTCAGCAAAAGATCTTGATTACAGATTAAATATGCCTTTAAATCTTCGACGCCTTCCGACTTCAGCTTCTCGACAGTTTTTTTGATCTCGGACCAGTTCTGTTCCTGTATCCCCAGTGGAAGCATGGAAAACAGGGAGCTATAGCGCTGTTCACTTTTATGTAGTTTACGCAACGAATCCTGTTGAATGGTAATGTCCTGAATGGCGCCATAGGATTTTGTAATTACGCCATTCTCTTTCTTTACGCTATATTCTGTTTCACGCACGTAGCGAATTTCACCATCAGGCCTGATAACCCGATAGTCGAAAGCGTGGACTAAATTACCAGGCTCATCCGCACGCACGACGAAGTTGATATTATCCATGTAGTATGCACGGTCGTCAGGATGAAGGTATGCAAGATAGTCTTTTTCACATTGATATTGTTGGTAAAGTGACTCCTGGCTGACCCCCAGGATGCCAGCCATTTCCACGGAGAGATAGGCAGGTTTTTGGGCTATTTCATCCCACTCCCAATAGCCGATGTTAATCGCATGGGACAGGGTTTTATGGAGTGTCTGCGTAAAATCAGATTCCGCTTCACGTGATTTTAATTTTTCCCGTAACCTCTCTATTTCATCTACAAGCGCCTGTTTCGATAAGCTCGATCTGGATGGTTTTAGAACGTCAGGCATTAGACTCCGGGCAGCGATTCAAAAGAGATGATCTACCGAGTATAGGACATATTCATCGGAACACCACCACTGGCCGACGTGGCAATGGTTTTAGGCACTTTGAGAATTATCGATTAAGAGTCCTAACCCACTCGGGCTCATGGTGAGCGGGTTCGCGGAAATGGAAGATGCCAAATTCAATGCAACGGAATTTGCCAGGTTAAAATTGAAAGTTCGGCTTTCCAGTTAGCTGCCGTTCATTGGCAGTATCTAATAGGCAAAAATCGGCTAACAGTCGTCATTTTCACTTTACTGATCCAAATGGAATTGAATATATCTTATGCTCAGATACTTATGCACTAATTTACCTGAAATACTATAATACATTACTGTTCTGCAGTATTTCTCAGGAGAGAGATGACCGACCATAAAGATATCCTCGAAGAACTGAATAAACACATTCCGTTGCGCGAAAAGCTGATTGCTACCCACAAAGTTATCAGTGAATTTTTTCCGTTTATTGTCCGTATATCAATTGCGGTTTATGACCCGCAGACGAGTATCCTAAAAACATACTTGCATAGCAGTGGTGACGATAATCCTCTGGACCATTATCAGACCCTTATCGACAATGCGCCATCGCTTAAAAAAATACTGAAAAATGGCTTGCCGCGCGTGATTAATAACATGCTGACATTTGAGCAGGGCAAGCGTGAGCATACCAGGAGAATTGGACGGCAGGGATATGCCGCCAGTTATACAATGCCCATGTTTAATAACGGTAAATTTATCGGATTCATTTTTTTCAACTCAGATCAAAAGAATGTTTTTCTTGAAAATGTTTTACGTCAGATAGATATTTATGGTCATTTGCTATCTTTGATGGTGATTAATGAACTAGCATCGATTCACACATTAACTGCAGCGGTTAAAGCTACAGGCAACATTACCCATACTCGTGACCCGGAAACCGGCAGTCATCTTGATCGTATGTCTCGTTATAGTCGACTTATTGCCAACACAGTAGCCGATAAGTACCAACTAAATGACGATTACATTGAACATATATTTATGTTTTCTCCATTGCACGATCTCGGGAAGATTGGGATTCCCGACAATATTCTGCTTAAACCCGGCAAACTGAATGGTAACGAAAAAACAATTATGGATACTCATGCTCACATAGGGCGTGTAATGATCGATGATCTTCTTGAAAGCTTTGGTCTTGAGAATTTCGAACACATAGATATGTTGCGCAATATTGCTGAGTTCCATCATGAATCGGTAAATGGGGAAGGATACCCACTAGGCATAAAAGGTGACAACATTCCGCTTGAGGCCCGTATCGTGGCAGTCGCCGATGTATTTGATGCGTTAACCAGCGAGCGCCCGTACAAAAAGGCGTGGTCTAATAACAGCGCCATTCAGGAACTTAAAAAGATGGCAGGTGAAAAACTTGATCAGGACTGTGTTGATGCGCTAATCCAAAACCTGGATGAAATCGAACAAATACAGAAGCAATTTAATGAAAATATTTAAGACTAAGCAATATGAATGAATCAGTAAATGCGGAACAATCCGGCAGCACTGATATTCATCATACCGCTGTCCTGGCTGAACAGACTTCGCAAATCTATGCCGCAGTCAACAATGCGATAATCGCGACTATTATTAATGCTTCCATACTGGTTTTCGTCCTGTGGCCAGTTATTGATCACAATATATTACAGATATGGCTAGCAGCTATCTTTCTGATCAGCCTGGTACGCGGTATTAGTGCATACCTTTATAATAAAACAGGCCCTCATTTACAAAAAGCATCTCTCTGGTACCGCCGGTTTCTTATAGGCAGTTTGCTGGCTTCACTGGTCTGGGGAGCATCCTCGATTTGGCTGTTCCCTGTAAACGATCTAGCACGCCAGGTGTTTCTTGCTTTTGTTATTGGTGGCATGGCGGCTGGCGCTGTTACCAGTTTGTCATATATGAAACTACCCATTTACTTTTATTTGTGTTCAGCCTTAATACCATTGCTGATTCGGTTTATTTATAGTGAAACGGAATTGGGGATTACCATGGCTTTCATGATTGCTCTCTACCTTCTCATGATGGTTATTGCTGCGAGTCGTACCCATTCCACCTTTAAAAGTAATATTCTCCTGCATATTGAGAGTGTTGAGCGAGAGCGGTATATAGCGCAAAAAGTCGAACAATTACAATCCGTGGTAACAGCAGCGCCACTGGTACTATGGTCCAACGATAAAAACGGGGTGTTTACACTTTCCGAAGGCAGCGCCCTGGAGAAAATGGGACTTAAGCCTGGTCAGATAGTGGGACAGTCTGTGTTTGAGTTCTATGCTGACTATCCCGAAGTGACAGCAGCAGCCAGGCGAGTACTGTCCGGGGAGTCCTTCATGACGGAATCCGAGGTCAGCGGACGCTTCTTCGAATCCCATTACACCCCTCACATCAACGGACAAGGTGAAATACTAGGATGCATCGGTGTCGCGGTGGACATCACCGAGCGCAAGCTTGCCGAGGCCGATCTTCTCGAGGCCAAAGAGCAGGCCGAAGATGCGAACAAGGCCAAGTCTGAATTTCTCTCCCGTATGAGTCATGAACTCCGCACGCCTATGAATGCAGTGCTGGGGTTCGGCCAGCTCCTGGAAGTCGACGCGAAACTCAACGAAAAACAGCAAAAATACGTAGAGCGCATTCTTAGCGCCGGAAATCACCTGCTGGTGCTCATTAACGATGTGCTTGATCTGGAACAGATAGAGCGTGGTCGGATTCAATTGTTTATGGAGGCGGTTGATTCAGGCGAAGCCTTGCAGGAATGCGTCGACCTGGTTCAGTCACTTGCAGAGAAGCACCAGATAAAGGTGGAGAATCAGGTGACACTAAACAGCATCCCTACGGTCTGGGCAGATAAGATACGGCTCAAGCAAGTATTGCTCAATCTGATATCGAATGGGATTAAGTACAACCGTGAGGGCGGTCAGGTGATTGTGAGTTGCGAAGACACTGGAGAGGGGATGTTGCGCATCAATATTTGCGATACTGGCCCGGGGATTCCCGAAAAAAATATAGCGGATCTGTTTGAGCCCTTTTCACGCCTGGGCGCTGAGAAAAGTGGTGTCGAAGGTACAGGTATTGGACTCACCATTTGCCAACATCTGGCGAAGCTCATGGACGGGGAGGTCGGCGTGGAGACCACCCTGGGTGAGGGCAGCAGGTTCTGGGCAGAATTCAGGCAGGCTAGATATTTGCAGCCTGAAGGTCTGCCAAGGGGCCAGGGTGTGTGAAAATTCCAACATGGGTCGGTAGTATGCATTCGCACAATTGCCCTGTACGGCTCAGTTCGGTCAGGAACGGTCACAAAGGCCTGCGAAAGAATCCTCGATTGAATTACACCGAAAATCGGCCCTCAGAGGCTACCACAACGTAATTACACCATCTGTTTTGACAACATATGCATCTGTTGTGGACCTGCCTGAGCTGCCAGCGATTACATAATTATTATCAGTAGATATTGCAAGTGAGTAACCTCGTGCACCACGTGCTCCGCCAAAGCTTCTATGCCACTCATAATTTCCTGAGGCATCAGCCTTCACCAGGACCATTCCTCCACCGGTCATTGCGTAGCCACCATCACTAGTTAACTGCAATGAACGGGCATATGAGATTCCTTCTGTCAAAAAAGTATTTTCCCAAAGCAGGTTTCCATTGGAGTCAGTTTTCACTAGATACATATGAACGAAGGCTTCCCAGGACTCAAAAGACTTTTCTCCGGCTATCGCATAACCACCATCCGGGGTAATACGAATGGAATACCCAACATCATCCCAAGCACTGCCAAAAGTCTTTTCCCACTCAAAACTCCCGTTAATGTCGGTTTTGACAAGGTAAACGTCTGAATCATAGAACGTATTTGGTTTTGACTGTCCAGCTATTATGTATCCACCATCCGGTGTTTGTTGTACATCGTGTCCCTCGGAGTCATATTGACCTAACAAGCTCTCCCAAAGATGATTCCCACTACTATCAAATTTATTCAAAGCAATAGACTTATCCTTCTTTCCTACAACGATATAGCCCCCGTCAATTGTTTTTTGTATTGAGTTTGCAGTGTACCTGCCTACTGCCCCTGGAGTTATTACGTGATCCCACAGAAGATTTCCGATGGAGTCGGTTTTTAAAATATACATTCCCGGCCATTTATTACCTACGGCAACGTACCCCCCATCATCAGCCTGTACTATTGAATTTGCTATTTCGTCTTCTATTCCTCCAAAAGCCGCTTCCCACTCCAGTAATCCAGAATCGTCAATTTTAATCAGGTAAAAATCTGTCCCCCCATTGCCCATTGAAGCTGTCCCTCCAGCAACGATATAACCACCATCAATAGTCAGCCGTATATCATGAGCTTTATCGTTATCGCTTCCACCAAATAATGTAAGCATTGGTGCGGAGATTTTAACCGTATCAGTGTCAGGTATTATTCCAGAGGCTAGATTTGAATCGGATACAGTTAATTGAACTTCATACGTCCCTTCGGCATCGGCAACAAATGTGGCTACCGGATTAAAGGAGTTTGTAGGCAGCGGGCCTGCAGTACTCCCTTTGGGAAGATCAAGGAATTCCCAGTCATAAATCAAGGGCGTACTTTCAGTGGTATAACTGGCGCTACCATCAAGGGTTACCGTTTCACCCAATCCGACATAATGATCCAGACCAGCAACAGCAACAACTCTGTGACTACCGCCTGAATCACCACCGCCACCACCGCATCCGGATAAAGTATAGCTAATGATCAATGCACTAGTAACAAGTGCCATAACCTTCATAGTAATGCTTCCCGTTAAGCCAATTTTATTTTCTGCCTTTGCTACATTATTTTTTTGATGAAGGTCAATTAATCGATTCAAAATGGATTCAACTTTTTGGACGTTTTAGTTTTGTGAAAGTAATACTGACTTCAGGGAAATTTCGAGAGTAATCGACTATTTGTGATAAGCCTCCATTAAAAATTTCGGTCCTTGATAGTCGATTATCGTGATGAGCTAAACCATCGCCCCCGACTCTATCTAAAACTGAGTTGTTTCTGCACCAATTCCCTGATTTTACTGAAATATTCTTGACCTCTATCAACTGAAACTGGCACAGAGGTGTCCATAATATTTAAAAGTGTCTTCAAGGTATCTGCGTAGAGAATAATCTTTAATAGGTGCACCCTGATGCTAAATCAAACTGACTTAACCACTCCCCAGCCTGCCAGCCTTAGCTATGAATTTGTACCCGGGGGTGAAGCCGAGCCGCTTGATGAACATATTGTCGAGATCGTCAGCGACTCCGGTGAAGGCGCACAGAAATGTGGTCAGTTATTTGGAGCGATTAGCGCCCAGATGGGCAATGGCGTCTGGACGGTTGAAATAATCCCTGCCGAAATTCAACCGCCGGCCAGGACTCCCGAGGGGGCTAGCGGTATTCGGGTTCGCGTTGGTTCCCGGCTGATGACGAATATGGGTAATGAGGCTGATTTAGTTATTGCCTTCAATGAGCAGGTCCTCCTGTCCCGGATTGCGGCTGGCGCCTACAAAGAAGGCACTATTGTGCTTCTCGATGATATGTGGGCAAGCGATCCGCTGGAGGAGATCCGTGAAGCCTATGCCAGCGCGCTTGAATACATTAAATCCCGGGGACTGATTCTGCATGAAGTCTCCATCCAGCAAGAATGCCTGAAAGTTATTCCAGACCCGCTGAAAGGCAAAAATATGTTTGTGCTGGGAATGTTGTGCCACATTTATAACCGAGATCCGCAAAAGGGTCTTGCAGAGATCGGTAAAATATTCCGTCGGAAAAAAGAGTCGGTGATTCGTTCCAACCAGGAATTGTTTGCAGTTGGGTACGACTATGCGCGTGAAAACGTCGACTATCACTTCGATATTGCTGGAAAAGCAGCGACAGACAAACCCATGGTTGTGATGAACGGGAACCAGGCAATCGGCCTCGGCGTCATGGCATCGGGTATGGAGCTTGTATCCATGTACCCGATCACCCCGGCCACTTCAGCCTCACATTTTCTTGCTGATGATTTCAATCTGACAGGGGGCTTTGTGCATCAGGCCGAGGATGAGATAGCGGCCATTGGATTTGCTATTGGGGCGTCTTATGCCGGAAAAACCGCCTGTACTATTACGTCGGGCCCGGGTATTGCATTAAAGACTGAAATGATTGGTCTGGCGGTAATGGCTGAAATACCCCTGGTCATTATAGATGTTCAACGGGGCGGACCATCGACCGGATTACCGACAAAAGTTGAACAGGGAGATTTGTTGGCTTCCCTGTATGGGGCACCGGGGGACTCGCCGAAAGTCATTCTCGCACCGGCTACGATCTCGGAGTGTTTTCATTTCGTCACGCTGGCAAGACGTCTGGCGGAATCTTTTCGAACACCGGTGCTGGTGTTAACCGATGCCAATCTGGCAACGGGTATGCAACCGTTCGAGAGGCCGGAATGTGATGCTGAATGGTTTGCACCGCCGATCGATCAGTCGGACTGGGATGAGTCAGTAGCGGCATTTGACTGGCACGATGAAACCGGCCTGTCTGCCAGGCCCATACCTGGAATGCGTGGCGGCGAGTATGTACTGACAGGTCTGGCCCATAATCGAAGAAGCAAAATTGCCTATGACATGGTGTCTAATCAAATGGGCTGTGATATGCGAAGCAGGAAGCTGGCGGCATTGGCTCAGACACTGATATCTCCTGAAATTCACGGGGATCAAGAGGGTGATCTGCTAGTGATTGGTTGGGGCTCCACGCTTGGAACGATTGAAGAAGCGGTCGACAATCTGAGGGCGACCGGCAAGCGCGTTTCATCCCTGCATTTGCGGTTTATATCACCACTTGAGCCTGGTCTGCACGACATCTGCACCCGTTTCAAAAAAGTAATGACCATCGAGATGAACTATAGCGATGACCCTGCAGCGTCCCTGATCTCAAAGGAGACCAGGCGATATGCCCAGCTCGCTCAGGTGCTGCGGGCCCATACACTGCTGGATATCGATTGCTGGTCTGTGGTACAGGGGCAGCCGCTTCAACCGGGGAACGTCACCGCAATTATTAAGGAGCGTATCGATGCAATTGCAGGAGCGAAATGATGTTTGGCATTAAGTCTGACTGGTCTTTGGAAGTTAAAGATCGCTATTTCACACTCGACGATTATTGCGGAGTCGAACCCAGGTGGTGTACTGGTTGCGGGGACCTGGGTATTTTAACGGCAATGCATAAGGTTTGCCGTGAGGCGCAATTGTTGCCGGAGAAAATAGTCTCAGTTTCTGGTATTGGCTGCTCCAGCCGGTTACCCCACTATATGGGTACCTATGGCTTTCACGGGCTGCATGGACGTGCGCTGCCAGTTGCCTGCGGTATCAAATCCCGTCGCCCTGATCTGGATGTCTGGGTTGCAACCGGTGATGGTGACTGCTTTTCAATCGGCGCAGCACACTGGGTACATGCTCTTAGATACAATATGGACATCACGATTATCGTCTTTGATAATGGTATCTACGGCTTGACCAAGAAGCAGACTTCCCCGACGACCCCGGAAGAATACCTGACCAATACTCATCCAGGCGGTTCCCTGTTGCCGCCCTTAAATCCCCTGACTGTAACGCTGGGGGTCACCAATGTTTCCTTTGTTGCGCAGATGGTAGACTGGAATCCACCACTTCTGTACGAAACGTTGAAAGCTGCACACGACCATAAGGGCACCAGCTTTGTTCGTATTATTCAGCGCTGCCCCGTTTACATGGAGCAGCGTAGTCTTGATTTGCAGAATGATCCGGCTGACCTGTTATTACTGAAGCATGACGACGGTATCCCGGTGCCCGATACCGTTCAGAAAATGTTTAAAAATCAACTCGAACACAATCCCTACGACCTGGGTGCTGCTTTTACGGTTGCCGCGAATACTGAAAAAATTCCTCTCGGGCTTTTATATAGAAACCCGAACGCCAGGCGATATGATGAGATGACCCGGCGCGGTCTCAATATGACAGACGAGGAAAGGCTCAAGGGGCTTAATGAAGCATTGGACAAGTTTGCAGTCTAGGCAGGTGTAATGTGTTGCTACGAGTTCAGGCAGAAACCACAAAGAAGCTGAATCAGGCAATCGATCCAGCGGCTCAAGTCGTGACGGAATCTACCGCAGTGCACATTCCCGCCGTTGCCGCAATGGATGAAGACAGTACGCGAGAGACCGTTGCGATGTTACGCCGATTTCATCTGGGTGATCCAGATGCGGGCTCCCGATTTGAGCTGCCAGATGTTGGCCATTGGCCGGCATTACTACATGCTTATCGTCACCTGAGACGCTTCCGCTACGAATACCCGCTGCTTCTCATGCCGGCAGCATCTGATCAGAAGGAAATGGTGGTTTCTCTAGAAGACTTTTTGTCCTGCGCGATTCGGGCTTTTGCCGGAGCAGAGAGCGATGCTCGGATACTTAAGGATAATCTGGCATGGCTGGATAACTGGATACGCGATCATTTAACCGGTCACGAGCAGCCGGAACCGGCCATACCCTTAGTACAAAAGGCAGCTAATGCTTTACTGGCACAGCTGAAACTGGCGGGGGATAACCTGGCTGCATTGAGCGATGATCTGGAGCAACTGGTCGCGCAAGTGCCTTTTGGATCCGATTTCCTTGCGTTGAATGCCAACGCTCCTTTCTATCTATTTCAACATGTCACGTATTGCCATCGCGCTGAGACCCGGCGGACATTCGAAGCCAGGGTTGAACAGGGCATTTACGGACTTAAACAATTGCTGGCTGTTGAAGAGGAAAAGAGCAGGGACAGTGATTCTTCCCGGGCAGGACCGGGTGCTCAGTTTCTCGATGCTGAAAATTTTTCGTCGATGGTCAGTCACCGTCATCGCGGTACCGTGGCCATGCCAAAAGCGCGTCGCCAGAGAATTGAGCAGTCACTGCAGCAGCTGAAGAAATTCTCCGAAATACCCACGGAATTGCTTCGCATGATTGTTCGCCATGGCAGTGTCAGCAATCTTTCAGATCAAAAGTTTAATGCGATGATATCGGAAGATCCCTGCACAGAGGCTTTACGCCAGTATGATGAGCAGGCAGAGCTGTGGTCAGGCCTGTTTTCAGCGCTGCGTATTGCTGAACTTGAAGTTGAAAATCAATATGACGCCAGTGTGCATGATTCCTGGTTTCAGAGTTTTGATGCCGATGCATTTTCTGCTGACGAACTGTTAATGCTGCCTTCAATAGTAGCCGTGGAGACCACCACCCATGCGGCTGGTACGCACATGCCCTCGTTTTCACGGGTATTGAACTCGGGTAAACCGATTCAGATTTTGATGACAGTAAGTGCTCATGGAAATCCAGAACAGGCTGGGGAAGATCCGTTGCATGGATTCAGGATGGAACTCGCCTATATTGGTATCGGTCATCGCGAGGCGGTGGTCAATCAGGCATCGACTGCAAGAATGCAGTCGATGGTGAATGGATTTGCCACTGCGCTAAACAGTACGCGGCCGGGGCTGCATCTGCTGCATACGGGTTTCACGCAGGCCCAACCGCTGCATCCCTGGTTGCTGGCGAATGCCGCACTGGAAAGCCGTGCTCATCCTTCTATCAGGTTCAATCCGGCTTTTCTGGGCGGTGGTCAGGTTGATTTTGATGATAACCCCTGCAACGAAGACGATTGGGCCGGCGGTGAATTTTCCTACCTCGACGCAGACGAGCAAATGATAGAGACTGAACTGAAATTCACCTTTGCCGATTACTGCCTGTTGAAGCCGGACCTGCGGGGGCATTTCAGGCTGGTTCCGCAAGACTGTGACTCGGCTGATTTCGTTGCCGTCGATGAGTTCCTCAATAGCAGTGATTCGAATGGCAGGAAGGTACCATTTGTCTGGTCAGTTGATGACAGGGGCGTACTTGGAAAACTAGTGATCTCACGGGAACTGGCATTTGCCTGCAGAGACCGGCTCGGGTTCTGGCGTAACCTGCAGTCCATGGCCGGTATCCATAATTATTATGTTGATCAGGCGATCCAGCAGGTTCGCCAGCAAGAGCAATCCAGAGCCAGCGCTGAAATCGAAGCAGTGCAACTAGCACATCTGGATGAGCTGGAAAAACTGCGGGATTCGGCCGCCGAGGAAATCATGGGACGCCTGACCGAAGTACTGATGGGGCTCGACCTGTCGGATTCTGCTCTGGGCCTGGTCGGTGATGGACGTAAAACCATACCCTCTGTTTCTCCTAATGCCGACCTGCTGGTGGAGGCTGACGTCGAAGGGATTGAGCCGGAGAAGGCCGACGAACCTGATGTTGATGAAGAGGAGATTAGTTTTAATGAGCCCTGGATCGACTCTATGATGTGTACCAGTTGTGATGATTGCCTGGCGATAAACAAGGTGATGTTCACCTACAATCAGGATAAACAGGCGATTATAAAAGATATTAGTGCTGGTACTTATGCTCAGTTAGTTAAAGCAGCCGAGCTTTGTCCGGCAAAATGTATTCATCCGGGCAAACCGCTGGATCCTGATGAACCCGGCCTCGAAGAACTGATCAGCAGGGCGGAGCCCTTCAACTAATGAACAGCCTGCTGATTGCCCCCTCGATTATGGCTGGCATCGGTTTGTTCTTTGGCGTGATCATCGCGGTTTCAAACAAGTTACTCAAAGTGGATGAAGATCCCCGAATCGAAGGCACCAATGAGCGCTTGCCCGGAACCAATTGCGGTGCCTGTGGCCAACCGGGGTGTCTTGTTTTTGCCGAAAAGCTGGTGTCGGGGCTGGTCCAGCCTGCACAGTGTACGGTTTCTAGCGATGAGGATATTGAAGCCATTGCAGAATATCTGCAGGTGGATGCAGGAGAGCAGGAAAAGTCTGTGGCGCGGCTGAAATGTGGTGGGGGTAGTGCGCAGGCTCATCAGATCGCCGAGTACCAGGGGTTTGACGGTTGTCGAGCAGCGTCTCTGGTTTCGGGCGGCGGCAAGGGTTGTGCCTGGGGCTGTCTGGGCCTGGGTGATTGTGAACTGGCCTGCACTTTTGAAGCGATTCAGATGAACAGCAACGGCCTGCCACAGGTCGATGTCGATAAGTGCACAGCCTGTCCTGACTGTACTGCGGCCTGCCCACGAGATCTTTTCGAGGTCGTACCACTCAGTCATAAGCTCTATGTACAGTGCAATTCACCTCTGGCTGGAGAAGCGGCGACGATGCTCTGCTCAACCGCCTGTGATGCCTGCGGTCGTTGTGTGGCCGATGCCTCGGAGGGACTCATCGAGATGAAGAACAATCTTCCGGTTATCGATTACGGCAGCGGAGCTGTGGCGGAACCCGATGCAGTCTTCAGGTGTCCGACTCTGGCAATTGTCTGGCTGGAGCATGGCCAGTTCCCTGAGCCGGATGAACAAGTGCCGGGTCGTCATTATGGCTGAATTTAAAGACACGGCAATAAAACTCTATCGCCAGTTTTTCGGATCGCCAACTGCTGCAGCGGATCAGGCCGCAGGTATTCAAACCGTCCTTAGCGGGCGCGAGGCCGTGGCATTGGCGGAGGCGACGATATCGCAGACGGCAGTGGTTAGCCGAATACCCGCTAGCCGTGACAAATTCACGGCTTTTGAGGCGGAAGCGACGCTAAATGCATTTGCTGAGCCTCTCTCTACTTTGCAGGCAGAAGATGCAAGAGGCGCAATGAGTGCGGCAATGGGATTGTGTCTAGCTGGCCGACGCGCAGCAGTGTTATTGAATGGTCAGGACATATCAACTGTACAGGATATGCTGTTTTCAGCCAGCGGCAGACATCTTCCTCTGATCGTGCATCTGACCAATACGGCAATGTCTGGACATGGATCGGCCGCTGGCAGTGGGCACGAGGGTTTTCACCTGAGCTGTGACTCCGGCTTTTTTACGCTGCAGGCCTCCAACGTGCAGGAAGTTGTGGATTTTTCATATATCGCCCGCCGGGTAGCCGAAGTTTGCCTGATACCCGGGCTTGTTGCGATGGATGCCGGTCAAACTTCTGAGGCCTTTCAGGATGTGCATCTGCTATCGGCCGATCAGATAAGACGTTTTGTCGGTTACGCCGACGAAAATATGATGGTTCCCGATGTGGCCCAGCGTTTGCTGTTTGGTCGGGAGCGTCGTCGTCTGCCTCGATGGCAGGATGCTGACAGTCCTATATTGCAGGGGGCTCGTTTTGATCCCGAAACCTTCATGCTGGGTGCGCTGGGTCGAGAGGTCTTCTTTGAGGATCAGCTGGAATCGATTTTCTCTCAGACTTTCGACGAATTTCAGGCGCTTACGGGTCGTCGACACCAGGCTATATCTGAATACCGGATCGCTGATGCTGATGTGGTTTTTGTTGTACAGGGCAGCGCTGTAGAAACCGTGCGGGCCGCAGTTGATGTGCTTCGAACAGAGCAGCGCGTCAAAGCGGGTGTGCTTGGGATTCTGCGTCTGCGCCCATTGCCGGTAACAGAAATATCAGAAGCGCTGGCTGAAAAACGAAGTATTGTTGTCATGGAGCGATTGCTCTCACCTCCGGGTACGACGGGACCTTTGAGTCGCGATATTCGAAGTGCGCTGGACAGTCTCAGGGCCGGGCCGTTATGTCATCAGGTTAGTTACGGCATTGGTGGTGCCGCGTTGCGCGTTGCAGACATCCTCTTGATACCAGCCAGATTGTCGAGTTCTACTAGCCCGCAAAAGTTTGCGCTCGGTGTCGACTACATAAGACCTCAGGACAATCACCCGAAGCGCGACGTTTTGCAGGATTCGGTGCAACGCGCTTATCCGGGGCTGGCGTCGAAGGGCTTGAAATCGGCTGATACATCGGCGCTTATGCCCGTAGATCTGCTGTCGTTGGCGATTCATGACAGCAACGATGTCAGACTCGAAAATACGCTGAAAGTGGTGAGTGAGTTGTTACATGCCCTGGAGGGAGGAAGCGTTCGTGGCACATTGCGAAGACGGGCGACTGGCGAAGCCTGCCTGATCCACCACGTCGACAGCTTCAACCACCCGGGTGACGATGCGGAGCTGGACATGCTCGTACTAACCGATCCGCGGCAATTAATTGATGACCGGTTACTTAATCGCCTGCGTCAGCACTGCGCAATCGTGTGGATTGGTGCAAATAGACCGACCTGGCAGATAGCTGAAACTGTACGAGAAAAATTAAAGGCTGCCAACTGGCGTTTTTTTAGTGCGGATACTCCCGCCGGGTCTGTTGATGAGTTTGTGGGCATAATTTTTTCGGTACTGATTCAAACCGGGAAAAAATCCTGTAAAGAGCGCCGGTTGCTGGCGGCCCGCCAGTCTGCCCTGAAAATTCACAGCAAGAGTGAGAGGGATAAGTCGGCTGAACGTTTACAGCTGGGGCTGAATGCCTGTGTCGAGGTCGATCCCGACTCCCTGATCCAGTCCGCAATAATGCCGCTACGCTGGGATGGGGGTACACCCGTCTATGCGCGATCACTGGGGCGAGGCGATAGTCAGTTTGACAGCCTGCCGAGATTCTGGGACCAGACCGGTGTATTTTTTAATGATGGCGAAGCCGATCAATTGACGGTTGATCCCTACCTGGCGACCGGTACGATGCCACCTCTGAGTTCAGTCTTCAATAGCGTTAATCAGGATTACGATGAAATGCCGCTGTTTAGCCCCGGGCTTTGTACCGGCTGCGGCAACTGTTGGAGCGTATGCCCGGATAGTGCGCTTGCGGTGGTGGCGATGAGTCCGGCAGCGCTGATCGAAACCGGTCTTGGTCTCGCCAGTGGAGAGGCCGTGCGCCAGGTATCCAGTCAGCTCGCTACCAGAATCAATGCTCAGGCCAGGAAAAGAGAACTGGCCTCGACCGCCGGCCCTGCCATAAGGGCAGAATTCGAATGGCTGAAAGAGAAGATGGAGATGGCACCCGAACGACTGGCGCTAGTCTCTGACGGTATAAAGAATATCACCAGGGAACTGGAAGAGTTGCCGCTGACTGTCAGTAAACCATTTTTTGATAGCGCTGAGCAGACCTGTAAAGGTAGTGGTGAATTACTTTCGATCGTAGTCAATGTGGATGCCTGTAAAGGATGCGGTATCTGTGTTAACGCTTGTGAGCCACAGGCCCTGTCGCTGG
>JAOUJX010000028.1 GCA_029882955.1 Gammaproteobacteria bacterium | reverse complement strand
CCAAACACCCTCGGCCGTCCCTCAACCGGATGGTTATAAAGCTGACCGGTGAGCTGGTCTTCGATGATGGAACGCTTTTCCTCCACCACCAGAATTTCTTCCAGCCCTTTGGCAAATTCATGCGTAGTCACCGGCTCCAGTGGCCAGCTCATCCCGACCTTGTAGACGCGCAATCCGATTTGCTCAGAAAGAGCTTCATCGATACCGAGGTCCTCCAGTGCCTGCATGACATCCAGATAAGCCTTGCCGGTGGTAATAATACCGAAACGAGGTTTATCGCTATCGACAACGATTTTATTCAAACCGTTCACTCGGGCAAATTCGCGCGCCGCGTATATTTTGAACTTATTCAGGCGTCTTTCCTGTGCCATCGGTGGATCAGGCCAGCGTGCGTGTACGCCGTCCTCTGGCAATTCGAACGCTTCGGGGATAATGATATTGATACGTTCGGGGTCGATATCTGCCGATACCGCCGAATCCATATTCTCGGTAATGGCTTTCAGAGCAACCCAGCAGCCGCAATAACGCGATAACTCCCAACCGTAAACACCGAGGTCGAGTACTTCCTGCACATTACAGGGGTTGAGCACCGGCACCGAGGCGCCGATAAACATATGTTCCGACTGATGCGGTAGTGTGGACGATTTACAGGCATGATCGTCGCCTGCGACCGCGATGACCCCACCATATTGAGACGTACCTGCAGCGTTGGCGTGTTTAATCACATCCATACTGCGATCGACGCCCGGACCTTTGCCATACCAGAGGCCGAATACGCCATCGTATTTAGCGCCTTCGAATATACCGGTTTGCTGAGAGCCCCAGACGGCAGTTGCGGCGAGATCTTCGTTGACACCCGGCCGAAAGTGAATCTGATGTTTATCCAGCCAGGGTTTAGCCTTCCACATGGCCTGATCGACACCCCCGACCGGCGAGCCACGATAACCGGAGACAAATCCGGCGGTATTCAGTCCACGACTAAGGTCGCGCTGATGCTGCAACATGGGCAGGCGTACGAGAGCTTCGATACCGGTAATATAGGCGCGCGTCGTATCGAGAGCATATTTATCATTAAGAGAAACCGGGGGGGATTCTGCTGTTGTCGCCTGCTTCATCGTGTCTCTCCTAACAGGTAGTTGACGCTATTTTATAGACACTTATTTGAAATGATTATTTCATTTCAAGGAATATTACTGATAATCTTGCATAATTTATTCGTTAATGAAGGTTTTATTAGATTGATATGAACATTGAATTATCAAATCAGGACATAGCAATTCTAGATTTATTGCAATCAAACGCCAGCTTAAGCAGCAGCCAGATCGCCGAGAAGATTAACCTCTCACAATCACCCTGCTGGCGGCGGATTAATCGTATCGAGAAATCGGGTTTAATCAAAAAGAGAGTCGCCCTGCTCGACCGCACCGCATTGGGCATGGAGCTGGTCATCTTTGCTTCGGTAAAACTAACTTCCGCCGCGCGGCTGAATATGGCTGCTTTCGAGGCCGATATCGTTCGACATACGGAAGTACAGGAGTGCTACACCATCGCCGGAATCTGGGACTATATGATTAAGATCGTGACTAAAGACATTCGGCATTACGAACAGTTTGTACGCAATACCCTGACCATGAATTCGGCAATTGCCGAACTCAATTCGCATATCGCGGTCACCGAAATTAAAAACAGTACCGAGTTGCCGATACAGACTCAGATGTAATTTCAGGCCGATTCCGATAGCGGTTCTTCGCGCTCTTTCACTGGACCGGGGTTTGCATCCCTGAGCGCGAGCGCCTTCTCGGCGGAAATCATATAATCCCGCGTCAAAGGCAAGGCCTCTTTCTCGCGGGTTATCTGTAATTGTAAAACTGTTATGTATTGATCTTTGAAGGCCACTTCGCAGCCGAGTAGATACATTTCCCACATACGATAAAATCTTTCGTCATAGAGGCGGACAATTTTATCCCGCCTGAGGGCAAAGCGCTCGTACCAGCAGCGTAAAGTTTTTGCGTAGTGGATTCGTAGATTTTCCACATCGGTTAGCCATAGATACGAATGATCGATTGCACTGGTCAACTGCGAGGGCGATGGCAGGTAAGCACCAGGGAAAATATATTTGCGAATCCAGGCCCCTATCGGCCTCGGCTTACCCATGCGCGCGATGGTATGGATGAGCGCAACCCCATCTGGTTTCAATAACGCCTTAACCTTTTTAAAATACTCGCGATATTGGAATTGACCGACGTGTTCGAGCATACCGACTGATACGATGCGGTCTACCGGTTCGGTGAGTGAACGATAATCGCGAAGTTCGAACTTAACACGATGCTCCAGCCCCAGCGCCCTAACGCGTCGATTGGACAGGTTATATTGTTCTTTAGAAAGCGTGACACCAGTAATCCGACAATCGAAATTCTGCGCCAGGTAAATGCCCATGCCGCCCCAGCCCGAGCCGATATCGAGTACTGTCATACCCGGTTTAATATTCAGTTTGGCGGCTATATGACGTTTTTTCAGTAATTGCGCGGTTTCGATATCTTCATCGCCCCTGGGGAAGTACGCGCAGGAGTACTGGCGGTCACTGTCGAGGAACTGATCGTATAACTCTGCCGACAAATCGTAGTGATGCGCGACATTGCGACGCGCCCGACCCATCGGATTGTAATGCTGCACCGATGCCACAATACTATAAAGGATTCTAAACAACTCACCGAGCCAGGTTTGTTCGAGGATGTTTTGGGAGAGACCATAGGCCTGTAGGAAATCGCTCAACCCACCTTCTTCGAACTTCAGCCTGCCATCCATATAGGCTTCGCACCAGCCTATCGACGATGCTAGCACCAGGCGTCTGGCGACTTTTTTGTCTGTCAGCCGTAAAACCACGGTGGGCTTACCAAAACTGCATATCTGATGACGTGTTCCGGCGGCATCGATAAGCGCTACAGTTCCAAACCTGAACACTCGTCGCATGTTAAATATCAGTAACATTGACTCATCCTCTACAGGTTGATCGTGAATACTGCTACATAGACGCGACTACTAGTGTTACATTTTTCTACGCCTAACAAAATAATTCAAGTCCCTACGTCATCCTGAGCAACGATTAAACATGAATTCAGTCCCATAACTCTCTATTCAGTTAGCCTGTTTTGACTTCTGCTCAGCTTAGTTATTTAATGGGGGTAACGGGGGAAGAGGCCTGAAACAAACAACTAAACGCCTGTTGTCCGCCAAATATAATTAAGAGATCCTGCTATGGACATACAACGATTACTCACCAGCCTGAGCCTGAAAATTATCATCCAGTTTGTTCTGGCTATAGTCGCGATCACCGCCCTGATTATCTGGAATTACGATTTCATTGACCGGTTTTACTTCCAGAATCAGCAAACCAAAACCGGCATATTGATCAATAGCACGATAATCGGCTTACTGGTTTTCGGTCTTTTAAATATTCTGTTTCACTTGATTCGCTATAAGCGCGAAGAACAGGCGATTGCCACCTTCGTTAATAATATAGAATCTTTTAAACCCGATTTGACGGAAGATTTACCAGAAAGATCTATCATTACCAAACGCTATTCGACGATGAAATCGATCCAGTCGGCAAATGGCGAGATTAACCACTCTGCACTGGCAGCCATGCTCACAGCCGATGAATCGACCCATTTTGGTCTGATTAAATTCATCAACAACATTTTGATATTGACGGGTGTATTCGGCACCATAGTTTCTCTGTCTATCGCTTTGCTCGGCGCTTCTGATCTGATTGACTCGGCAGCCGGTAGTCTCGGCGGCATGGGGCTGGTGATCCACGGTATGTCGACCGCATTGTCCACCACCATTACCGCTATTCTCAGTTATGTGCTATTCGGTTACTTCTATACCCGACTGAATGATGTACAAACGCATTTACTCAGTGGTGTAGAACATTTGACTTCGGTCTATTTGTTACCGCAAATGGTGAAAACCACTGAAGATGTCGCCTACGAAATGGACGGGCTGGTGAAGTCGGTACACGAGGTGACTAATAACCTGAAACTCACCCAGGAAATCTATCATGCTTCGGCTCGTGCTCTACAGGAGAGCATTGCCACCAATCAGCAACAAGCCGAGCTACTGCAAAAAGACATGATAGAGATCAAAGCCCTGTTACGCGAAGGTTTCCGTCTACCGAAAGCAGCAGAACCAGTCGATCAGGAGATTTCTTAATCGTGAACTCCGATTTCGCACCCATCGGCCAGATGAGAGAAAGCCACGCGGGTGAGAACAGTTTCTGGCCCTCGTTCACCGATATCATGATGGTAATCACCATGATCTTCCTCATGGCGACCAGCCTGCTGGTAGTGCGCAACTGGCAACTGGTATCGGAGCTTAAGGAAAGTATTGCCGCCGAACAAATCGCATCGCGGGTGATCGAAAATACTGCGCTGGAGAATGCCACGCTCGAAGAACGACTGGCCAACGCCGAACAAAGCAACTCCATCCTGCGATTGCGGGTTCTAAAAAAAGAAGAAGATTTACAACTCGCAGAAGAACGCATTTCAGCACAGCAGGCCAGCATATCTCAACTCAATCTCGATAAAGAGCAGCTCGATCGATCGCTTCAACAGGCGAATAACGCAACAAATGCCGCGACACTCGAAATCGAACGTCTCCGCATCGAAGGCGAGAAACTTTCGAATCTATTGCTTAATGTGGAACAACAGCTTGCGCGACAACAACAGAATACCGACCAGGTTCGTGCCGAATTGAGTAGCGCCCAGAACGAGATAGCCGAATTGACGCAATCGAGTATCAGCCAACAGGCCAGCATCTCGGAGTTAACCCGGCAAAAACTAACTCTTGACCAGGAAAAACTACTCCAGAGCCAGGAAATCGAAGCTTATAACCAACAATTACTTACCCTGAAGGGCGACTACGAAACCGTTAAATCCAAGTATGACGAGCTCATAAAACCAGCCCGGTCAGCGCAGGGAAAATATATCGCAGAAGTTTATTACGTAAAAAATAAGCAACGCGACGTCATTCGCTACAAGCAACCGAACGATAGTCAATTCACCAACCTGTCTCTCACAGAGGTAGAAAAGCGTCTCGACAAGCTGAAGCAACAATACGGCAAAGATCTTTATGTGAAGATTATTATTCCCGAAAACAGTGGCCTGACCTACAACGAAGCCTGGACATTTATGCGCAACCTACTGGTTAAGTATGATTATTATTATCAGGAGTAGTCGGTAGCGAACTCATTGACTTTCGTTTTCGCCATTGCTTGAAACCGCCTTATCTCCAACTTTTTCAACGACTTCGTAATTGGCCAGTTCATGGCCCGCACCACCGCCAAACATATTGCCGAACTCGCTGATCATATTAGTTATGGTGTTTTGGGTAATACTCAACTCTTCCTTCAGTTTTTCATTTTCCTGCCCCAGTCTTTCCGCCACCTTAGATAACTGCTCCAACTCACCTTTGGAAGATTGATCAACCTCCGGCGCCCTGGGTTTCAACTCTTTATAAACGTCTATTAACCCGGCTACAGAGGCATCCATAGAGGTAATTAATTCGGGGCTAGTGATCAAATAACTATCGACCAGTTTCTGAAAAAACTCTTTCTCACTCTTATCGATGGCCTCCACAGCCTTTTTAAGATCAACGTCTTCGAGCTGATAAATCTCCTGTAGAAAAGAGCCTGTCTCCTGAGTTCTAAGTTCGGATTGTTTCTTAATTTGATCGACTAGCTGTGCGATTGCCTGGAGCTTTTTTCGTCTCCGGCGAAAGGCGACCACTGCAAAAATAGCTATCCCAGCCAATAGAACGGCCAATATTTCGACTATTATTATGAGTACAGCAGCATTGATTTCTATCATATGAAAGCCTTAATCGAGAGAAAATTCTGGCGGCACGGGTTTTCTTCGTATTAGCAGCACTACCCCTACACCAATTAAAACCAGCGCCAGATTTGCTACACCTATGACAATAGAAACCACCATCCAGTCAGGTTCGTTATCAATGATTTCCCGGTTTTCGGTTTCATCGGGTTCATCAGTTTCATCGCTGACCTCTGATCCAGTCGGATTAGAATCCTCTTCAACTGGTCTGGTTTCGTCCACTTCGGCTTGACGGTAGACGCCGATTAATGAAAAGGCACCCAGGTCGTGACTCACCGATTCCCCGGCCTGGTTTTTAGCTTTTAATTTTATCCATGCTCGATAAATACCATCCTGATTCGTATTTACCTCTACCTGCCAGATCCCCTTACTATTTGTCAGCTCCAGATCCTGGCTCGACTTGTCCGGAGACTCAAGCTTTATAGTCGGCTTCATACTTCCGACGTCTAAATATTCCTCTCGCGCCGAGATGCTCAAGAGATAACTACCGGGGTCTCCAGATGGCTCAATACTCACCTTTGCAGGCCATTGCACAGTCAAGTCAATCCGCTTACTACGGTTGAAAGTCTTGCTATCTGCGCTCACTAGAATGCTGTGCTTGCCCTCTTCGAGCCCTTCATTGAAATGGTACTTATACAGACCTTTTTCTGCACGATCCTCTGAATGCTTTAAAGACTTAACAATTTCTTCACCGTCAACCCCTGTGTATACAATATTAAAATCGACAAATCTGAGAAAGCTATTTTTCCTGATTTGTTTTTCCTTATTAAACAGTGCGGCGCTTAGATTAATCGCTTCAGAAGGCGTGATATAAACAGGCAGTTCGCTAACCTCAAGCTTTAGATCGGTAACGACCATCACTCGGTTATCCGGGTCTACTTCTGCTTCGATGGTCCAAAGCCCTTTCTTTGGCTCTTTTACTGTGATCAGGTCATACCCTTCTTCGCTACGCCAGTTCGCCTTTCCCGGACGCCTGGCGCTAATCTCTTCTCCTTCCGGCGAAAAAAGGTGGGGGCGACGACCGTCTGGTTTGTGAAATATCAAAAGAGTCATTTCTTCAATTTGCGAGTCAATCTTGAATTGATTATCTTTCAGCTCTACCACGTCCGGTTGCACCGCACGCTCGAACATCTTAAAAAATATTTTCTGTAAGTCCTGAGCCGTCTCTGCGATCTCGAACGATCCATTAGTCTCAAGTGCAAGACGCTTTAGCAATACCTCATCCACATCTCGCGATAAACCAATGGCATGGACTTGCACACCGGCTTGCCGTAGTTTCTGAATACTTTTGTCAAAAATAGTCTGGCGAGAACTTTCATTTTTCTCACTGTTCTTAGATATATCAACCTGGCCATCGGTGAGCAGTATCAGGCTACGCCGTGTTTCGGGATTCACATTTTCCCAGCTGGCAGTCGATCGATCGAGTGCACTTTCTATATTAGTGAGCAGCGCATTGGAGTGGATCTCCTCCGCCCCCTGATCGGCGGATTTTCGCCAGGCATCGTTAACCGTGCCCCATTTTACGATCTGATTGGTGTATTTCCCGAAGGTCCACACGCCTGCTTTAGCACCATCGGGTATGACACCGTTTAGCAGCTTAAGGGCCGAAGCCCGTAAATTAGACGGATCAGTTTTTTTCATACTGCCAGAGACATCGATAACGACTCTAATGTCGTCCTTTTTACTACTCGCATGTAGATTCACGCTAAAGCTTAGCGCTAACAGCAAACTAATCAGGTAAACTTTTGTTGCCATATCACCTAAATTTCTATGTCTATATTGTCCTTATCGGCATTTGAAAAAAAAACTAAATATTTTCAACAGCTTCACCGGAAAAACTAACGCTGCAATCTGAACTTGCAATCGATATACTAGCCTCTGAGGTATAGTATAGAAGTTAAATTCAAAGATGCCCGTAATGCCCGATAAAAATACCGACCCCGCAATCAAGGTTTCGACCTACGACCTCTGTATCAAAACTTTTCGAGCTACCCGCAAATTACTTAAACTGAATATAAAATTACATCAGGACGAAGATGCGCCGATGGATGTGGCAAAAATGGGGGATATCTTCCTGTTTAACCACTTTGCTCGTTTCGAAACTTTTATTCCACAATATCTTATTCACGAAGCTACCGGAGCTTACTGTCGATCGGTGGCTTCGAGTGAATTTTTTGGTGGTGATGACCGATTCACTCAGTTTCTCTACTCGGTTGGCGTTATCCCAAATGACATGCCCAACCTGTTCCCTTTTCTGGTTAAGGAAATTCTGCACGACCGCAAGCTGGTAATTTTTCCCGAAGGCGGCATGGTGAAAGACAAGCGCGTAGTCGACCATCGCGGCAAGTTCGGTATATTTTCCCGGACGGCAAATGAGCGTCGCAAACACCATCGCGGCTCGGCGGTAATTGCTTTGGCACTCGATGCTTTTAAGACAGCGTTATTACACGATTATTCCAATGGTCGCTATCGCCGGGTCGAACGTTGGGCCGAACAACTTGGCTTCGAAACCACTGAGCAACTGATAGTGAAGGCGGTAAAACCGACCATTATCGTACCCAGTCATATCACTTTTTATCCGATACGAGTCAACGACAATATCCTGCACCAGGCTGCGCAACTGATAAACGGAGGGATAAATAAGCGATTCGCCGAAGAATTACTCGTCGAAGGCAATATGCTACTCAAACACACCGATATGGACATTCGATTTTCCAGCCCAGTCATTATTGGAGAATATTGGCGTTGGTGGGAGAAGAGGCTTTTACCGAATGTAGTGCATCAATACGAGTCGCTAGATGAGCTATTTAACCTAAAGCCTAAAGCCGGACACCTGGGCGGTAGAATTCATTCGATCGGGATGAAGAAAAAGAGTTTTCTCGTGCGCGACGATTATATGAAGTCTATGTACCAGGCGGTAACCATCAATTTGAGCCACATCGCTTCCTACCTGATTCTTTGTCTATATCGACGTGGTCTGAAGCAATTTCGTTGTGTTCGTTTCCATAAAATGCTCTATGTTTGCATCAAACAGTTACAGAAATCTGATTTCCATTTGCATCGTAGTCTCTGTAATCCAGCCGAGTACGGTGGAATCGTCAACCAGGGTAACACCCGGCTCGACCAGTTTTTAAGTACCATGGAATCCATGGGGCTGGTACACATCCAAAATGCTCAATATGTGCTCGACGATAAGTTGATCAAGGACTTTTCCATGGATGATATCCGAATCGAAAACCTGGTCAGCGTCTATGCTAACGAAATAGAACCTTTAACCGCAGTAACTCAAATAATTAAATCGATAATCGATAACATCAAAAATATAGACGCTATCAACTTTGCCGAGTACCGCTTCGATGACCAGTTACTGGCATGGCATTGGGATCGTAAAGAGTTCAGTCAACCGCGTCACCTCGAAGTCAATCAACAGCAAACAGCTACCGAAGACGCCAATTGGTTTTTCCTCAAATCTTCAAAAGCCAACGCCAGCGCTGTGTTACTGGTTCACGGTTTTCTCGCCAGTCCTGCCGAAATGCGCAGCCTGGGAGACCGCCTGCACAGCGAGGGACATCATGTGCTTGGAGTGCGTCTTAAGGGGCACGGCACTTCACCATGGGATTTGCGTTGTCGAGACTGGAACGACTGGCTGGCATCGGTTAACTGCGGTTTCGATATTATCAAAGCTTATAGCCAGTCAATTCATATCGTCGGCTTTTCAACGGGGGGATTGCTCGCATTGTTACAGGCTGCGAACCACCCGCATAAAAAAATATCCAGCGTTAGCAGTATTTCTGCACCGATAGATTTCATTAACAAAAATTTAAAATTTATACCCCTGTTACATCATGCCAACCGGATAGTACGTTGGGTATCCTCTGAGGGAATCATGCCGTTTCGACCGAATCAGCCCGAACACCCCGAAGTCAATTATCAGCACATTCCGGTTCGGGCTCTGTATCAACTGCAATTACTGGTGGAACATATTATGCTCCACCCGCTCAAGATTAAGGCCCGGGTATATCTATATCAGTCGGATAAGGATCCTGTCGTCGATCCCTCCAGCGTCGAAAAACTCTACAACCAGATAGACGCCGAGCAGAAGATAAAGATACCGATTGATGCTGATCGACACGGCGTGGTATACGAAAATATCGATCAAATTCAGGAAAAAATTTGCGCCAGCGTCGAGTAACCAGTTTTAGTTAGTGTCCCGGCCCTTCATCGAAATTGAAAAACTGGAGTAACTGACTCATTTCGTTAGTTCGGACTAAAGACGCTTCACTGGCGGCAGAAGCCTGTTCTGCGAGGGCGGCATTTTGCTGGGTAATGGTATCCATCTGAATCACCGCTTTATTGACCTCTTCGATGCCAGTCGCCTGTTCGTGCGAGGACGAGGCAATTTCAGAGATTATCGCTCCGACTTTCTGTACGCCTCCGACTATTTCACGGAGAGTCTCACCCGATTCATTGACCAGCTTTTCACCCGAGTCGACTTTATTGACACTTTCCAGTATCAGCTCTCGAATCTCCCTGGCCGAAGCGGCCGAACGTTGAGCAAGGTTGCGTACTTCGGTTGCAACTACTGAAAATCCTCGGCCCTGTTCACCCGCGCGTGCCGCTTCTACCGATGCATTTAGCGCTAGAAGATTAGTCTGGAAAGCGATCTCGTCAATGACGCCAATAATTTCTGCGATTCGATTACTGGATGCAGATATTTCACTCATCGCAATAATTGCCTCCTCAACAACCTGACCGCCACCTTCAGCCGTAGACATGGCCGTATTAGCCAAATCAGCCGCCCGTTGAGCATTCTCGGCGTTTTTGCGCACTGTGCTCGTCAGCTCTTCCATGCTGGACGCCGTCTCCTCCAGCGAGGCTGCCTGCTCTTCCGCTCGCTCTGACAAACTATTGTTACCGGCTGAAATTTCTTCACTGGAATTTCGAATAAACTCGCTGGATTCATTAATTTCACCAACCACTTCTTCCAGTTTATCGATCGTGGCATTGATGCTTTGTTTAACTTCGTCATAAATTCCCGAATAATCTTCGGTTATTTTTCGGCTGAGGGTGCCTTTTGAAACTGACTCCATAACGCTGCTAACTTCTGTAAAGGTTTCAGAAACGGTCACCAGAAGCTGGTTTATACCTTCGCTCAACTGGCGGAAAAATCCCTGCTTACCCTGCAGGTCGATTCGTTTTTCCAGATCACCAACTTGCGCGGCAGCAACAATATCGGCCACTTCTTTCTCGACCGCGACTTCTTCGGTTCGATCAGCCCACTCGACCACGGTTCCGCGGCGAATACCGGCCTCATTGACTACCGGGTTGGCGTTCACGGTCAAAATACGGCCACCGACTTCGATAGTATTTTTATAAGTTTGAGACAGATGATCCAGCAAGCCTCTTTGATGTCGAGGGTCCTTGTGAAAAACATCCATATTGGTGCCCATCAAAGTTGCCGCATTAAAATCAGGTAACGCGTTCTGCAAGTCCGATTCAATATTGTTGAATAGATCCTGAACTGAGTTATTCATGTATATGATGTTGTAGTCGGTGTCGGCCACCATTACGTTACTGCTAACACCATCCAGCGCCTGCTTAATGCGCAGGGCGCGTTCTGCTTCTTCCCTGGCCTCTACCAGATCGTAGCCAATTTTTATCTGAATTGATTTCAGGCCGCGTTGTACATCACCGACCTCGTCACTGCGTGTAAAATCGACCTTGGTGTTAACCGGGTCTTCCTGTAATTGGGCAAACAGTCCGGAAAGTGCCGCAAGTGGTTTTACCACGGTTGTCACCGCCAGCATAGCAAATAAGCCAGCGAGTAAAATACCCGCCAGAGACAGAATCGAGGCCGGATTCAAGCGATCTGTAGACTCGCCCAAAATAATCCAGCCCTGTGCAGCTATGATCAGACCCAGTATTGAAAAGAAGACGAACAACCGATTACGGACATTGAAAAACCTCCTGGCCTTATTCAGGTACTTCTGTCTTCCTTTTACCTCAAGGCTCGCCGTGCCTGCATTTAACTGTCTGTATAGCCCTTCTGCTGCTTCTATCTGTTGAGAGGTTGGTATTTTCCGTACCGACATATACTCGGTGATCTGACCATTGCTATATATCGGTGTTACATTAGCTTCTACCCAGTAATAATCACCATTTTTACATCGGTTTTTAACAATCCCCATCCAGGGCCTACCCAGTTTTACGGTATCCCACAGATCCTGAAATGCAGCAGGCGGCATATCCGGATGGCGTACTATATTGTGGTTCTTACCCATTAGCTCTATTTCAGTAAAGCCGCTAATATCGAGGAAGTCCTGATTTACGTAGGTGATGGCACCTTTCAAATCAGTCCTGGAGACGATCACACTGCCTTCCCGCATATGCACCTGGCGGTCTGTCACTGGATGGTTAATTTTCATCGATTCCTCTGAGCAATAACAATAATAATACTGGTATAGTCAATAATCGGCATAAATCCCTAAATATTTAAGGCTATTTATATTATTTGAATTTGAATCAGTTGAGGGCGCCTTAGAGGACAGGGCTTGAAGGTAGTTCCAGGTTGGTTTTTATAAGTTACAACTCGGTAAAAATCTCGACTTCGCGATTCGGTAGACGGTTAAATCGGGCCTGATGAACTTTGCCGGATTCAACCCCGTGTTCAAAGAATAATTCCAGGCAATGACTCACCACCGGAAATGCAATCTCATTCCAGGGAATCTGCTCCCGGGTAAATAAACCCACATCCAGGCTCTCTATCCCGGCAGAAATTTGCTCGGATAGCAGTTCGCCATAGAACATTAAATAGACCTGAGAGATATACGGCATACTGAAGACTCCGAACAGGCTCAGGTGTCCGGGTTGCGCATGGGCTTCTTCAATCGACTCACGTGCCGCCGCCTGGTGCACCGACTCATTATTTTCCATGAACCCTGCAGGTAGAGTCCATAGACCGTAACAGGGTTCGATCGCACGTTTACACAATAACACTTTGTCCTGCCAGGTGAGAATCGCCCCGGCTACATTATTGGGGTTCTGGTAATGCACAATACCGCAGACATCGCAGACAAATCGCTCACGGTTATCACCCTGGGGCACGCGTAAGCTCACAGACTGACCGCAATGGCTGCAATATTTCATTGATCGATCCGGCTCAAGGTATCTGAAACCAGCTGGCGAATTGTATCGACACCCTGATTGAGCACCTTTGTTATCTCATCCATAGTGATTGCTTTGTCTTCGATACCGGCACACCAGTTTACCACCAGTACAATCGAAGCGTATTCAAGGCCCAGCTCTCGTGCAAGCGCGGCTTCGGGCATACCGGTCATACCGACAATGCTGCAACCGTCTATCCTGAACTTTTTTATTTCCGCGGCGGTTTCGAGCCGGGGTCCATTGGTACAACCATAGGTACCGCCATCGATCAGGTCGATATGGCCTTTGCTGGCCGCCCGCATAATCGCCTCTCGAAGTGGCTGACTATACGGCCGGGTAAAATCGACATGCTCGACTTCGCCACTCTCACCATCGAAAAAAGTATGCTCCCGGTTACTGGTATAGTCGATAATTTGATCCGGCAGGCCTAACGCCAGCGGTTGGTACCGCGGGTCTATTCCTCCGACCGCATTGGCAGCAATAATATGGCTAACGCCGATACTTTGCAGTGCCCACAGGTTGGCGCGATAGTTGATTTTATGCGGTGGTATTTGATGCGATGCACCGTGCCGGGGCAGAAACACGACTCGATGGCCCTGCCAGTCACCAATTTGTAATTCGGCCGAAGTGCTTCCGTAGGGTGTTTGGATCTGTCTTGCGGTTTCTATTTCAAACTGTTCATCAAGCGTATAAAGACCGCTTCCGCCAATGACAGCATAGAGTTCTGCCACTAATCCGTTACCTTTTCGTCGATATAATAAATACTGGAGAGATTGCGAAAATGGCTGTTCAAATCCATACCAGCGCCGTAGACATAACAGTCACCACATTCGAGGCCGACATAGTCGGGCTGAATATCGGCTTTTCTGCGCTCGTGTGTTTTGCGTATTAGAAAAACACTCCGGCAAGACCTGGCACCATGTTTGATGCAGTAGGAACGTACTTCTTCCAGGGTATATCCCTGATCGAAAATATCATCGATGATCAACACATTGCGATCACGAATCTCGTTTTGCGGGTAGGCTTTCCAGAGCACGTCCTTGCCTAGCGTTTTTAATCGATATCGTGTCGCATGAACATAGTCTACCGTAAGCGGGAACTCCCAGTGACGCAATAACTGCCCGGTTAAATACAGGCCACCATTCATCACTCCCAAAACCAGAGGGAAATCATTTTCACAATGCTCTGCGACCCGGTGTGCCAGCTCTGAAATACCCTGTTCAACCGCCTCGGCATCGAACAGTAGTGACGCCTTACGATGGATTTCCTGAGCTCTTATGAGTTGCATTCGAATTAGGTTCCAGGGTTCTCTACAGTTATAGGATCCGCCAGATGCAAGGTTGAGGTTGGGAAAGCTATTTCGGCACCATGACGTTGAATGATTTCGGCAATTTTAAGCATGACATCCTGTTTGATGGTATGGAATTCTACCCATTTGGTGGTTTTGGTAAAGGCATAGATAAAAAAGTCTAACGAACTATCGGCAAAGGTATTGAAATTAACCATCAGAGTTTTATCTGCATCTATCGCCTCATGAGCAAGCAGCATGGCTTTCACCTCATCGACTATCCTGTCCATACTCGTGATATCGGCGTAGCGTAAGCCGATGGTTTCATATATTCGTCGATTTGCCATCCGCGAAGGGTTTTCGACCACAATATTGGTAAATACCGAATTAGGTACGTACATGGGTTGCGACTCGAAATTTCGAATGACAGTCACGCGCCAGCCGATTTTCTCCACCGTACCCTCTATGGCCCTGTCGGGGGAACGAATCCAGTCACCAATGGCAAATGGTCTGTCCAGATAAATAATCAAACCGCCAAAAAAGTTAGCCAGCAAATCCTTTGCCGCAAAACCAACAGCTATGCCACCGACGCCACCCATTGCCAGTACCCCGGATATACTAAACCCAAGCGTTTGAAGAATGACCAGAACCGAGGTAATGATTACTGCCAGACGTATCAGTTTGCTGATAGCCTCGACAGTATGCCGGTCGACCTGATCAGAACTTTGCGATATTTCCCGCTCGGCACCGCGGATGAACGCCAGTATGAACCAGGTCAGGCATAGCAACACACCGACATTACGAATCGAATCAGTAATCGAGAAAATTGGAGACTGGGTTTCTACGAATATGATGCTCGCCGCAAAATCGAGCCCTACCAACCAGACTATCCAGCCTAACGGTCGAGACATAGCACCGACTACAATTTCATCCCAGTTGGTACTAGTGTTAGAAAGCCTCGACACCATACGCATGAGGAGTCGCTTAATGAAATAATTGGCAAACACCGTGATCAAAACCACGATAAAAACCTGAACGGTCCATAGCCATTCCCGGTCTATACCGGGAATCCATTTCTCGAGCTCAAACATTATTTGAAAAAGTCTCCACTATCGGTCGGCTGAACTTGTTGATTGAAATCGTTTAACAATTTCACCGCCTGTTGCCAGGCCCGGGTTTCAAACAGCCTCGCCGAATCCTTCGGTGGTCGCCCATGCATGCGGATCATACGAATCCTCGAAGCAGGGTTATCGTAATCACCCAGCGAATCGAGTACCTCGTCGGCACCCTCAGAATTGTTACAGACCAGTAAGACATCACAGCCCGCCTGTAAAGCCAGCTGTGCGCGGTCGCTATAGCCACCAACTGACTCCGCACCACTCATACTCAAATCGTCGCTGAAGACCAGACCATCGAAACCGAGGCGCCTGCGTAATATGCCCTCTATCCAGCGGCTGGAATATCCAGCGGCAACTTCATCGACCTGGTCGTAGATAACATGCGCCATCATAATGCCGCTGAGATGTGTCGCAATTACCCGCCGGAAGGGAATCAGATCAAGCGCTTCTATGTCTTCGAAATTGCGACGATCGAAAGGCATCATGTGGTGTGAATCGCCCTCCACCGAACCGTGTCCAGGGAAATGTTTTCCTACAGCCTCCATACCGGCCTTGCGCATACCGCGCACCCAGGCATTAGCCAGGCGGGTAATTGTTTCGGCGTCACGATGGAAAGCCCGATCACCAATCACCTGACTCACCGGGTCGCCAATATCCAGCACCGGGGCGAAACTGACATCGACACCGTAGTGTAAAAGTTCGGCTGCCATGACCCAGGCGATGCTACCGGCACATTCAATTGCCTTACCAGGATCCCGGTCGTACATAGCGCCGAGGCTCGCCATTGGCGGAATTTTTTCGAAGCCTTCGCGAAAACGTTGCACTCTACCGCCTTCCTGATCAACTGCTACTACCAGGCGAGGCGTTCGCAGCCCATGTATATCATCGACCAGTGCTCCTAGCTGAGAGGGTGACTCGTAATTTCTGCTAAATAAGATCACCCCCCCTACCTGAGGATGCTGTAATCGCTCCCTGTCGGTCGCATCGAGCGTAAGCCCTGCAATATCAAGCATGACCGGCCCTAATTTCATTGCTGCTTCTCCAGTAAAACCACGGCATGCACGGCGATACCTTCCTCTCGCCCGGTGAAACCGAGCCTCTCGGTGGTAGTCGCTTTAATGTTTATTTGATCCGCTTGTACATTTAAATCTTCAGCCAGCCTTTGCTTCATTTTCGCCAAATGAGGAGACATTTTGGGTGCCTGCGCCACAATCGTAATATCCGCATTACCCAGGCGATAGCCGTCCTCATCCATGATCGATTTAATTTCGCGCAGGAACTCACGACTGTCACGATCCTTATGAGTGGCATCGGTATCCGGGAAGAGACCACCAATATCGCCTCGTGACAGTGCGCCGAGTAAAGCATCGCAGAGGGCGTGAATCAAGACATCACCATCGGAGTGTGCGACGAAGGTTTTATCGGCGGGAATTCGAACACCACCCAAAACCAGGCCATCACCTAGAGTGAGCGCGTGTACGTCGTAGCCCTGACCGATCCTGATGTTACCCATTGAACCTGCTACCGTGGTATCTGAAAATTATCTTTATCCATACTATCGACGGCTTAATACATGTACATTCATTAACATAAAGCTGAACAATACCAGCGCACCAGCTTGATGCAAGGCGCCAAGCCATACCGGCACCTGCCACAATAGCGTGGTAATACCGAGGACGAGTTGAATAATAACCATCATACCGATGAGTTTGAAACTCCGGGTAATGCCGACATCATCAAATGCTGAACGCCCTTTCCAGTACCAGCCGATCAGTAAAGCACCGGTTGTTATCGCCAGTAGCCGATGGTCAAACTGGACGGTAACTTTATTTTCAAACAGGTTTTGATACCAGGGCGTCAGAGCAGATATACCTTCTGGAATCCATTCCCCGCCCATCTTGGGAAAAGTATTATAGATTAAACCGGCATCCAGCCCGGCGACAAACCCACCCGACATGATTGTTACCAGTAGTAGTCCGGTCAGGGCCAGAGACCAATTTCTCCAGTTCCGAATATCTGAAATAGTCAGCATCCTGTAGGCTTTCTGGTTAGTCAGATCGAGTATCGTCCAGAGGATATAGCCAAATATCAAAATAGCACTCATTAGATGCGCCGTTAGTCGATACTGGCTTACATGAGGGTTGTTAACCAGACCACTTTTCACCATGTACCAGCCGAGCAACCCCTGCAGACCACCCAGACAAAACATGATTAGTAATTTTGGCGTTAAACCAGGCCGAATTTGCTTACGCCACCAGAAGTACAAAAACGGAATTAAAAATACCAGGCCGATGACACGACCCAGTAATCGGTGTGAATACTCAAACCAGAAGATCGACTTGAAAGAATCGACATCCATGTCCCGATTGATTTTCTGGAACTCGGGTGACTGCTGGTAATGACCAAACTCTTCCTGCCATGTCTCTTCAGTCAGTGGTGGAATAATGCCGTGAATCGGTCGCCAGTTTACCATCGACAATCCTGAGTCGGTTAGTCGCGTTACACCACCAAGAACCACCATCGCGAAGATCAGAAAAAGACAAACCAGCAACCAGTTCTTGATGGCACGATCTTGTGGATTTATTTCAGACATAAAAATAACTCTATGGAGCAGGAATGACCCAGACGATAATCAGACAGAAAAAAGAACCCGGCTTCTGTTGAGTTCGACTCAATGCATGAATTTTATATCAGCACCGAAAATTTTGCGATTAAGATTTGAAGCAGCGAGGCCGGGGGTTGGTTACCTGGTCAGCCATAAAAAAAGGCGCCTATGCGGCGCCTTTCCCGTCCTCGCTGCTGTATTATTTTATTTGGCAGCAATCTCCTCCAGTTTCTCCGCCTTGTTGATCTGACCGTCCCATGCGGTGTCCTGAATAGATCTTCCATAGGCCACTGAAATAAGCTGGCCGTAGTAAACCACAGACATTTGAAAGTTGCTACCAAATTTTTGATTAATTTGATACTGATAAATCCCGCCATTGGCCAGATATAAAGGACATGGCGTATCATCATTTTCCGTTACAACAACGCAACTTAACCCGTAATTTAGGGGAATAATTACTTTGGCTAACGAACTTTGCGGGCTGGTTTTTATGTCGGCTTGAACACTATCAAACCTAATGCTCACAAACCTCATTCGTCGACACCACCAACAGCTCGTTATCGGGCAGAAAGAAGGTTCCCGCTTCGGCTTTCCATTCCAGTACCCGTATATCCAGAGGGGTAATGGTGGTCGCTGCAAAG
>JAOUJX010000027.1 GCA_029882955.1 Gammaproteobacteria bacterium | reverse complement strand
GGCCAGGCTTATCGCATTCATTGAGTTCGAGAAGATCATTCCGGCTATAGGGATCATGACCTGCGGCTGGTACCAGGGTTCGGCATGTAAAACGCCCTGCGAAACGAAAAACAAATTCAACCCGCCACCACAAAGAATGGAGCCAAAGCTAAAGATCAATAAAGGTTTTTTAGCGACCGGCAAGGCATTCAAAGATATCCAGCTCGCCATCACCAGCATGAAGACAAGAACCAGCAGAATGACCCACTGACTGTCGTTATAAAAAATATAGTTAAGCGCATAACCGATCAGCAGCAACTGAATGAGCATACGAAATATTGCGATCAGTGATGTCTTAAAATTATGCGACCAGTAAAAGATGATGATCAGTGTCAGCAGAACCGGGATAAACCCGATCCCGAGATCGAGCGGCGTAATTTGATACATGTGGAAAGGTTTGCTACCCGTCAGTAGAGTTAGTGAAAATATACTCCTTTTCTGCAGGATCGTAATGAACAAAGCTATAATAATATAATCGGTTATATTAGTTAAAAATTAAAAATTTAGTAGTGACTAACGCCAATTCCATGGACACCGTGGCAGGCATCTAGTTTCACCAACATATACCACATCCCGGAGAACCAAAATGACCGAAGCTTTTATCTGTGATCCCCTGCGCACCATGTGCATCGGTGTCGGTCAGGGCATCGCAATAATAATAGAACGCGTCTAGTAACCCCGCCAAACCTTCCAGTTCAAATACGGGTAATATTTAATTTTTGATTGACTATATAAGTAAATGCTTATATTCTAGTTTAGAATTTATCCGGAGAACACTATGTCTATCGATCGTATCGTAATGATGTTTGCAGGAATTGTTATCTTAGCCAGCCTGACATTATCACACCTGCACCACGCTAACTGGCTTTTTGTGACGGCCTTTGTCGGTGCCAATTTACTCCAGGCCTCATTCACCAAATTTTGCCCACTAGCCATGATTTTAAAAGCATTCGGGGCTAAACCAGGGAAAGCATTTTCCTAGTTTAGAGTCGGGGGCAGCATATAAGCTGCCCCTTAAAGTCCCTTTTCCCAGTCCTTCAAATATAAAAGTGCGTCGGGGGATCCATATGACGTATGTGCAAAGATAGACCCAAAGCGGACAAATCATTCTTAGATAATATTTTCGCCGATAAGGGTAAAAAATACTCCTCTTCGAATTTGGCATGCTCGAGGTATTCTTTTGCCAGCTTTAATGCCAGGTCATTATCAAGGCTAGTCCTCTTTCCTTTAGACAGACGGCGTATGTCGCCCTCAATTTGTTTCCACATTTTTTCTAGCTGTCGATGTTCAGCAACCAGCTGTTTAATATAGTTTCGCGCCGTATCGGCTTCTTCCCCCTTCGACGCACAATCCATAACAATAGTAAATAACTCCTGCTCTTCTTCGGAATGATGCTGAATAACTACCTCATCAAAGAAGGACAGTAATTTTTTCGCCAGGGGTTTAATTTTTTCCGCGCCGGGGGTTTTCTCATGCAGGTCGACCAGCTCTTTTAGCTGGTTAAAATTCTGGATGATACCTTCATGGCAACCGGAAAACTCATTGAGCGGCGATTCTTCTGATTTTGATAAATCATGTTCAGATGGACTATTCATTCTAGTTTCTCAATTGACAGGATTAGGATAACGGCTAGTGTTTTTCAGAACATAAATGACGTAACCGTAAATTCAGACATGACATTTGCGCAAATATATACATACGAGAGTGTACCAAAAATTTTATTTGATACAATATGCTTGATTCGGTACTATTGATCTGTATCATATTAATTAGCTATTTTCTGAAATAGCCCTAATCTAATAAGTGATACAGGTATACTTTCTGGCTTTCATCAACACGATGACGCTAATTTATAAATCATTAAAAAATAAGTAGTAGAGGAGTAACACAATGAAACAAGTCAATAAATGGGTACTGGGTGCTACCCTGGCTGCATCTTTGCTGGCGACATCTGGACAGGTGATGGCCGAGAAAGAGATGCGCGTGGGCTCCTGGCTGCCACCAATGCACGCCATGAACAAAGACGTTTTACCGACCTGGGGCAAATGGATCAACGAAGCCACCGAAGGCCGGGTTACATTAAAAATCGAATATCCGGGTGGCCATCCAAAGGCACTGCTGGATAATGTTCAAGACGGCGTATTCGATGCCGGCTGGACTTTTCACGGCTATTTTCCCGGCCGTTTCAAGCTCACCAAAATTGTTGAATTACCTAACCTGGGCGGCGGCGCAGAAGCAGCCTCGGTGGCTCACTGGCGTATCAACGAGAAATACCTGAAAGAGGCAGGAGAGCATAAAGGCATCATCCTGGGGGCATTATTTACCCACGGACCGGGCAATATCCATCTGCGCGACCCTATCTCCAGCCTGAAAGAAATGAAAGGCAAGAAAATCCGTATCGGTGGTGGCGTACAAACAGAAATAGCCAATCGCATGGGCGTGAAAGGCGTCGCAGCACCGGGTTCCAAGGTTTACGAAATCCTCTCACAGGGTGTTGCCGATGGCGTCTTCATGCCGCTCGGTGAAAAAAGAACCTTACGCCTGAAAGAGGTTGCACCTTTTACCATGAAGTTCCCAAGTGGCATGTACCTCGGAAGCTTCGGCGTATTTATTAACCCCGATTTTATGGCTTCGCTAAGCCAAAAAGACCGGGACGCCATCATGTCTGTATCGGGTGAAAAACTATCCGCCATGGCGGGACGCTTCTGGGACGAAGATGCCAAAGTGGGTGAGGCTGACGCACGCGCTTCTGGCAATACCATCATGGATGCTTCGCCATCGGTGTTAAAGGAGTTCGCGGAGATAACCTCTGGCATGGACGAGGAATGGCTTAATACCGTTAAAGATCTTAATATCGATGCCGAGAAAGCCTTGAAAGAATTGCGATCGATCGCGCGTTCTTACTAGCTTATTAAAACGGTCAACTTCCTTGGCTGATTTATCAAAAGAAACCGAAAAAGGACCCATCAAATGGTTGGTCCTTTTTTTTCAGTCGATAAGTGCTTTCACGCTACTGGCGTTAATGCTGGTTACCTGTGTAGATGTGGTGGGGCGTTATGTATTTAACAATCCACTCACTGGCTCCACCGAACTGACAGAAATGGCCGTGGGCATCGTTGTATTCTCTGTGCTGCCCGTTATTTCCTGGCGTAACGAACACGTTGTAGTCGACTTACTGGATTCTCTGGTTTCTGCAAAAGTACATATGATACGTACTTTCATCCTGAATGCTCTAATCTCTATTGCGCTGGCTGTACTCGGCACTCGTATCTATGAGCTGGGCTCGCGTTCGCTCAGTTATGAAGAAGTTACTGAGTATCTTGGCATCCCCACGGGCTGGATGATGTGCTTTATCGGCATCATGTGCTGGATAACCACTGTAATGGTATCCACCGTCGGTATGTATCGCGCCTATCGATATTATCAGCAAGTACTGATAATCAAACTATGATAATTACCATTATCGGTTTTCTTTGCCTGTTGGTGTTGATCCTGGCGCGAATGCCGATCAGCTTTGCGATGGGACTGGTTGGTGTATTTGGATTTTTATACCTGAATGACTTTAACTGGGTCGCCGCCCTATCTATGGCGTCACGTCGTGTCATCGACACTTCGCAGGACTATGGGCTTTCGGTAATTCCATTATTTATTCTCATGGGGAATCTAGTGACACGGACTGGCCTGTCGCAGGAGCTATACAAAGCCTCTTACTCCTTCCTCGGTCACCTGCGTGGCGGCCTGTCGATGGCAACCGTTGTCGCCTGTGGCGGCTTCTCGGCTATTTGTGGTTCCAGCCTGGCGACTGCGGCAACCATGGCTAAGGTTTCCATGCCCTCGATGCGCCGATATGGATACAGTGACTCCTTGGCCGCTGCTTCGATCGCGGCTGGTGGCACGCTCGGTATTTTAATTCCACCCAGCGTCATACTGGTTATCTACGGTATTATGTCCGAGCAAAGTATTCGTGAATTATTTGCCGCCGGATTCATCCCCGGAATACTGGGTATTTTTCTCTATCTCGGCGCCGTCGCCTGGACCGTTTGGCGAAATCCGGAAGCCGGCCCTCCTGGCGAAAGGATAGATATGTCCGGGCGTCTTCAATCACTGAAAGGTGTGTGGGGTATATTGCTGCTATTTGGCATCGTCATGGGTGGTATTTATGGCGGCATATTCACACCGACCGAAGCAGCCGGCATCGGCGCCGCTGGTGCATTCATTATCGCTTTAATGCGACGCTCTCTGTCTGTTAAAAATACCTTTGACGTACTTTTCGAAACAGCCCAGACCACGTCGTCATTATTCCTGGTCGTCATCGGTGCGTTGATCTTTTCGAGTTTTATAAACCGGGCTGGCCTACCCGATCAGTTACTCGATCTAATCACCGGCTACGATGTAGCCCCAATCGTAGTCGTCTTCATGATCCTGGGTATTTATATTATCTTGGGCTGTGTTTTTGAAAGCCTGTCGATGCTGTTACTCACCGTACCAATTTTTTATCCCGTGGTTCAGAGCCTAGGATTTGACCTGGTATGGTTCGGAATAGTAGTGGTGGTAGTCACCGAAATCAGCCTGATCACACCTCCGGTGGGGCTCAATGTTTTCGTGCTCAGTGGCGTCTTGAAGGATGTTAGTACCGGCACCATTTTCAAGGGCGTTACCCCCTTCTGGATCGCGGATATTATCCGACTCAGCCTGATTACACTGATTCCGGCAATTTCTTTGTTCCTGCCCGATCTGCTTTATAAATAGGCAGCCCGCCAAACCTCGTGAAGTATTCGTCGTCTACCGGGGGTAAAGCTCCGTTTTCAGATTCACCAATCCGCATAAAAAAGTGTTCGGCCGGGGTACAGATATATTTATAGAGCTGTTCGGTAATACCTCTGGCATGATGGCTTAAACAATCGGCCGGCACCAACTCATGAGGCAGTTCAGACTCCCTCAGTAATATCCTGCGATACTTGTGTATTAGCAACGTCCGTAACAGGAAACAGAGTTCTTCATTTTTATTTTTAGTCTCTGCCGCAGCGGGGATGATATCTTTAAAGAAATCAATAAATTCCTCGTATTCAGGCTTCATTGCGTCACTATTAAAGCAATATTTAATCATGTTAGCCGACGATCTATGCGGGTTATCACCCATCGATTTGGCCTGCATGATAACCACCTCATCTTCCAGCGCCATTTCGGTGATAACTCTCTGCACCTGTTCGAGACTCGCGGTTGGATGCGCAAAAACACCGTTCGAAAGACGATTAAAACCAAACCAGGTAAGCTCCTTGTTAAAGCGCTCTTTCACATCTCTGTCGATATTTTGCAGGGTCGTAATGACTAATCGCCAATCGCCATCCCATTGCGAATCGTGATAGCGATAAATGCGTTCCGCAGCGATGGAAAACTGACGAAATCCCTTTTCGGTGAGCGAATAAAAACTACGTCGACCTTTCTGTTGAGACTGGAGGATGCCTTTCTCGGTCAATCGAAAAACCGAGGTTCGTACCAGCCTTTGATTAACACCCATGGAAGCCACCAGCTTGATCAGGCTACCCAACCAGATAGTGCCACCATGCGAACAAATATAATCACCGAATATGGTCAGAATGAGTGAATTAGCGTAAACCACCTGAGACTTCGAGAAACTCCCAATGATTTGTTGTGCCTGAGTATCAAATTCGTTTTTCGCCACTTAGCTTTCCCGCCTCTTTTGATGTAATGGTATCGAATCGGAAACCTGTATTCGTGGTCTATCAGGTTCCTCCTCAGTCAACGCCTGTACTTCTTCCAGCGACGCAAGACAGCGCCGTGTGAGCTGCTGATAATCACGTGTGCCCGTTTCCTTCCAGGCGATTTCCTCATCGCTTAGCTCACGAATGATTCGGCTCGGAGTACCTGCAACCAGGTGCCTGTCGGGAATCTCGACGCCCGCTTTAACGAAACTCATGGCAGCCACAATCGACGAGCGCCCAACGACAGCACCATCCATAACCACGGCGTTCATACCGACTAATGCATTTTCTCGAATCAGGCAGCCATGCAACACGGCTCCATGCCCGACATGTCCATTTTTTTCAACGGTAGTATCGGTATTTGGAAATCCATGCATCACGCAGGTATCCTGCATATTGGCACCTTCCTGTAGAATTAGTCGACCGAAATCACCGCGCAGTACTGCCCCAGGTCCGACATAACAGCCTGCGGCAATAATAACATCACCAATAATAGTCGCAGATGGGTGTACAAAAGCAGAAGGGTGTATAACCGGGACGATTCCATCGATAGAATAACAGGTCATGGGTATTCTCAGCAGGTAGCATTTCAGGTTTTTAATATGATACACATTTACCGTATGGAAGTATATTTTCTGTATCTATTTAATTTTTTCGTGTATATTCGCCAACAGAAAATTAATTCGGAAATATCATGAACTTTGAAACCATACTGTTTGAAGTCATTGGTGGCGTCGGCAAAATCATACTCAACCGGCCCGACAAATTAAACAGCTTCAACGCACAGATGCACGAAGAAATACGCAGCTGTATGAAAAACATCGCCGAAGACACCTCTATACGTTGTTTATTGCTGACCGGCAGTGGTAGAGGTTTTTGTGCCGGACAGGATTTAAGCGACCGCGATATTACTCCAGACGACGAGGCACCCGATCTGGGTGGCTCTATCGAACGCAATTACAACCCGTTGCTGCGCAGTATTAAAAGCCTCGAAAAACCCGTCATCTGCGCAGTAAATGGTGTCGCCGCTGGTGCAGGTGCCAATATTGCCCTGGCCTGTGATATCGTTTTTGCGGCGAGGTCGGCCTCGTTTATCCAGTCTTTTAGTAAAATCGGACTGGTGCCGGATTCCGGTGGTACCTGGACATTACCCAGAGTCGTAGGTCACGCCCGCGCAATGGCTTTGGCTATGCTGGCTGAACGTGTTTCTGCCCAACAGGCCGAGGACTGGGGCATGATATGGAAATGTGTCGATGATGAAGAATTGATGTCAGTGGCGGAAAATCAGGCCGCCTTCCTGGCCACTCGACCCACACGAGGGCTGGCTTATATCAAACACGCAATTAATGTCTCGTCTACCAGTACCTTCGATCAGCAGCTAGATATAGAAAGAGATCTTCAGCGGCTCGCCGGAGGAACACAGGATTACCGCGAAGGCGTCGATGCATTTATCAACAAGCGCGAACCCCATTTTACCGGACAATAACGTATGCCCGCACTCGATACATCAAATATAATTGCGGTGATCGGTGCCGGCACCATGGGCGCTGGCGTAGCCCAGGTTGCTGCCAGTGCGGGGCATCCGGTTTTACTGTTCGACACAGCACCGGGTGCGGCGCAAAAAGGTATCGATAGTGCGGCCAAAGGACTGGATAAACTGGTCCAACGCGGGCGCATGAGTGAACAGGATCGAAACACCCTGATCGCCCGCATCACCGCAGTCGAGACGATCGAAGAACTGGCAGGTGCCACGCTATTTATAGAAGCCATCGTCGAGCGGTTGGATATTAAACAGCAACTATTCCAGCAACTCGAGAGTATCGCCAGTGAGCAGTCCATCCTGGCTACCAACACCTCATCAATCTCGGTCACCGCCATCGGTTCGGTATTAAAACGACCCGAACGTTTACTCGGTATGCATTTCTTTAATCCTGCCCCGATCATGAAACTGGTCGAAATTCTCAGTGGTCTGGCCACCGATTCTGCAATCGCTAGCAACATCTACGATACCGCCAAAGCCTGGGGCAAACAGGTGGTGCACGCCAAATCCACTCCGGGGTTTATCGTCAATCGTGTCGCCCGTCCCTTTTACGCCGAAGGTCTGCGCATTCTTCAGGAAGGTGCTAGTAACCCTGCCACAATCGACGCCATTATGCGTGACTGCGGCGGATTCAGGATGGGGCCATTCGAGTTGATGGATCTGATCGGGCATGATGTCAACTACGCGGTCACCCAGTCTGTTTTCGAGGCCTACTATGGGGACCAGCGTTTCCAGCCATCACTCGTCCAGAAAGAATTACTCGACGCCGGTTTCCTCGGTCGAAAATCTGGCCGCGGATTTTATGACTACAGCGACGGTACAGAGAAGCCCGAGGCACAAATTTGTCCGCCATGCCCGGCACCCGACCAGGTAGAGGTCGCCGGACAATCCGCAATAGCCGATATCTTTACCGAATTGTTAAGCAACGCGGGTATTAAAGTCAGCCGCATCGAAGCGGACGAATTCGCCATCATCACTCAGCATGCGACCCTCAAACAAAGCAATGGACAAATGGCTACAGTACGGGCGCTGGAAGAAGAAACCGATGACCTGATCCTGCTGGACCTGGCACTGGATTATGCCGCAGCATCGAGACTAGTTATTTCTGCAGCCGACCAGGCAAGTCTGTCAGCAGTAGACGAAATCGTCGGTCTACTACAGAAAATCGGAAAGCAGGTGACTCAGATCGACGATATTGCCGGCATGTGCGTATTACGCACGGTCTGTATGCTCGCCAACGAAGGTGCCGATGCAGTGAATCAGCAGGTATGCAGCATCGAGGCAATCGATATCGCCATGCAGGGTGGTGTCAACTATCCCGCCGGGCCAATGGCCTGGGCCGATCAGATTGGCATCGAAAATGTTTTAAACGTACTCGACAATCTGTGTCAGAACTACGGGGAAGATCGATATCGCCCCTCCGCTTTGATCATTCGTCGCGCTGCGGCAGGCAGGCCTTTCCATGAGTGAGTTATTCAACGACCCGCATCAACTGGCAAGCGCCTGTAGTGATGCCATGCACGCCAATGACGATGCCTCGAAATTACTCGGCATAGAGATCATCGAATCCCGCCCCGGTCATGCCAGGCTTCAATTAACCGTAAGCAGGAAAATGACAAATGGGCACGATATCTGCCACGGTGGGTTTGTTTTCACTCTGGCCGACTCTGCTTTCGCTCACGCCTGCAACAATACTAACCGCGTTACCGTCGCATCTGGCTGCTCGATCGAATTCCTCGCACCCGGCGCAATCGGCGATGTACTCACAGCTACGGCTAGCGAGAGATCGCGTAGCGGACGTACCGGTGTGTACGATGTCGATGTCACCAATCAAAATAATGAGCTAATCGCCGTATTTCGCGGCAAATCCTACCAGATCAAAGGACAACTTATAGACCAGCCGGGAGAACCAACATGACCGAAGCTTTTATCTGTGATCCCGTACGTACCGCCATCGGGCGTTTCGGTGGAACCTTGTCTAGCGTGCGTACCGACGATCTGGGCGCGATTCCAATCAAGGCTTTAATAGAACGAAATCCGACCGTCGACTGGGAACAAATAGAAGACGTCTTCTATGGCAATGCCAATCAGGCCGGGGAATGCTGCCGGGATGTCGCGCGCATGTCGGCGCTGCTGGCAGGGCTGCCTGTCACTGCAGCGGGTACAACCCTAAACCGTCTTTGTGGTTCGGGCATGGATGCTGTCGGTAGCGCTGCACGCGCGATCAAGGCTGGAGAAACCAGCCTGATGATAGCCGGTGGCGTCGAATCCATGTCTCGCGCACCATTTGTGATGCCTAAGGCAACCACCGCCTTCAGCCGTAACGCAGAAATCTATGACACCACCATCGGCTGGCGATTCCCCAACGCTTTAATGAATAAACTATACGGCACCGAATCCATGCCGGAGACAGCGGAAAATGTAGCCGAAGACTTTAACATCAGTCGTGAAGATCAGGACCTGTTTGCATTCCGCTCCCAGCAGAAAACAGCCGCTGCGCAACAGGCAGGGCATTTCGTGGATGAAATTATCCCGGTGACGATTCCTCAGCGTAAATCCGAACCGATTATTTTCAAGCTAGATGAGCACGCTCGCGCTTCAACCACGCTGGAAGCACTGTCTAAACTAGCAACACCGTTTCGTGAAGGCGGCACGGTGACCGCGGGTAACGCATCAGGCGTCAACGATGGCGCCTGCGCGATGCTCATCGCCAGCGAACAGGCCGCTAAAGACAATGGCCTACAACCACTGGCGCGCGTAGTAGGCATGGCTGTCGCCGGTATCGAACCACGCATTATGGGTTTCGGCCCCTCACCAGCTACTAATAAAGTGCTGGCACTGACTGGGTTAAGTCTCGAACAAATGGATATCATTGAACTCAATGAGGCATTCGCCGCTCAGGCCCTGGCGGTAACTCGAGACCTCGGTCTTGCCGATGACGCACCCCAGGTTAACCCCTACGGGGGCGCTATTGCGCTCGGTCACCCACTGGGTATGAGCGGAGCCCGCTTGATCACCACGGCCACTCGACAGTTACAGCAAACCGGTGGGCAATACGCCTTATGTACCATGTGCATCGGTGTCGGTCAGGGTATTGCCACCATAATAGAACGCGTGTAGTAGCCGCATAAAACCATCCATGGGAGGTCTCAAAATGGCTTTAGGCTTTAATAATAGTAATGAACTCGAACCGATTGAAACCGCTAGCCTGGACGAATTACAGGCACTTCAACTGAAGCGAATGCAATGGACGCTTGATCATGCCTATTACAATGTGCCCATGTATCGAAACAAGTTCGACGATGCAGGCGTACACCCCGGCGATTTGAAACATTTGGAAGACATCTGTAAATTCCCTTACACCACCAAACAGGATTTACGCGATAATTACCCGTTTGGTACCTTTGCGGTGCCGATGAAAGAAGTGGTTCGAATACACGCTTCCAGCGGGACCACCGGCAAGCCAACCGTAGTCGGGTATACCCAGGGCGATATCGACCGTTGGGCCAATATCGTCGCGCGCTCCATTCGCGCAGCTGGCGGTCGTGCCGGTGACAAGGTACACATCTCTTACGGTTACGGATTATTCACCGGCGGTCTCGGCGCGCATTATGGTGCCGAGAAACTCGGCTGCACGGTTATCCCGGTATCAGGCGGCCAAACCGAAAAACAGGTGCAGCTTATACAGGATTTCAAGCCCGATATAATCATGGTCACCCCTTCTTACTGCCTGAATCTGGCGGATGAATTCGATCGTCAGGGAATAGACCCCAAAAACTGTTCGTTACGAGTCGGTATTTTTGGCGCCGAACCCTGGACTAATTCCATGCGAGAGGAAATAGAACAACGTATGGGCATGCATGCGGTCGATATCTATGGCCTTTCTGAGGTTATCGGTCCGGGCGTCGCACAGGAATGCCTGGAAACCAAAGACGGTCCGACCATTTGGGAAGATTATTTTTATCCAGAGATCATCCATCCCGAATTCCTCAACGTGTTAGCCGACGGTGACAAAGGAGAACTGGTATTTACTTCGCTAATCAAGGAAGCCATGCCGATAATCCGTTATCGCACGCGAGATCTCACCCGCCTGTTACCGGGCAATGCCCGCACCATGCGCCGCATGGATAAGATTACCGGGCGTAGTGATGACATGATGATTATTCGTGGCGTGAACGTATTTCCGTCACAAATCGAGGAACAGATTCTCAAGATCGCCGGCCTGTCACCGCATTATCAAATCGAAATTTCTCGCGATAACAACCTGGACAGCATTAGCGTGAATGTCGAAGTTCGCAGTAACGATATTAAAACTAACGAACGCGACAAGCTGGGCGCTGAACTGAAACACCACATCAAATCACTTATCGGCGTCAGCAGTAAAATTAATATTCTCGATGAAAACAGCGTGGCACGTTCGCAGGGTAAAGCCCAGCGCGTTGTAGACAAACGCAACTTAAAATAACCCATACCTGAAAGGCTTAAGAAAAGCGCATGAAACTAAAAAGTTACGCCAATGGCGAATGGTACAAATCCTCGGCCTCCGGCATAGTGCTGCGCAACGCAATCAACGGCGAGAATGTCGCCGAAATTTCCAGCAAAGGGCTGGATTTCGAAAGTATGCTCGAATACGGACGCAACATTGGTGGCCCCGCATTGCGTAAATTTACCTTCCATCAACGTGCCCTGATGCTAAAAGACCTGGGCAAATATCTGATGGACAGAAAAGAAATTTTCTACACCCTGTCAGCCGCTACCGGTGCCACGCGTACCGACTCCTGGATCGATATCGAAGGAGGAATTAGCACTCTGTTCGTTTTTTCCGGCAAGGGTCGACGTGAAATGCCTAACAGCCATGTCTACGTCGATGGCGATCAGGAAGTCATTTCCCGCCATGGCAGCTTTACGGCGCAACATATTTACACGCCGATTCGCGGAGTTGCGGTACATATTAATGCGTTTAACTTCCCCTGCTGGGGAATGCTGGAGAAACTCGCCCCGACACTACTCGCAGGAATTCCAGCGATCGTAAAACCAGCGAGCCAGACCGCTTATCTAACTGAGCTCATGGTTAAACACATCATCGAATCAAAAATTCTACCCGAGGGTTCGTTGCAATTGATTTCCGGCTCCACTGGTGACCTGTTGAATCACCTCAATTTTCAGGATGCGGTCAGCTTTACCGGCTCGGCTTCAACCGGGCTCAAATTGAAAAATACGGCTGCAATCGTAGAAAATTCGGTACGCTTTTTCATGGAAGCCGATTCACTAAATTGCTCCATTCTGGGTAGCGACGTGGAACCTGGCTCCGATGAATTCGACCTCTATATCAAAGAGTTGACCCGCGAAATGACGGTCAAGGCCGGGCAAAAATGTACTGCCATTCGTCGCGCACTGGTACCGGCGGGCAGACTCGATGCAGTTGTTGAAGCGATGATCGCGAAGCTGTCAAAAATTACCATTGGCGATCCAGTTAACGAAAGCGTACGCATGGGTGCGCTCGCCGGTCTGGATCAACGAGAAGATGTACTCGATCAGTTGAGCAGGCTTTCGCAGGATAACGAAGTGCTATACGGAAACTCTGGCGACATTGTTCTACTTGATGCCGACGTCCAAAAAGGCGCCTTTATGTCGCCGATACTCATGTGTGCGAGTAACCCAACTACTTCAAACGCGCATGACATCGAAGCCTTTGGCCCGATCAGTACGCTCATGCCTTATAGCGATGAGACCCAAGCCGTCGAGCTGGCGGCTTTGGGTAAGGGTTCACTAGTGGCATCGGTAGTGAGTAATAATTCTGAAGTAGCAACCAACCTCGCCCTCGGTATCGCTGCCTACCACGGTCGTGTACTGATTTTGAATTCGGCCTGCGCTAAAGAATCCACCGGTCACGGCTCTCCCCTGCCACAATTAATCCATGGTGGCCCCGGTCGCGCCGGCGGGAGTGAAGAAATGGGCGGCATACGCGGTGTGAAACATTATATGCAACGTACCGCAATACAGGGTTCGCCGGATATGCTTACCGCCGTTACCGGTAGCTGGTTACGGGGTAGCAGCAGAAACACCGATACCATCCATCCATTCCAAAAACATTTTGACGAACTCGAAATAGGTGACTCGATCACCACCGGGAAACGCGCTATTACGCTGCAAGATATCGAAGCCTTCGCCGAGCTATCTGGCGATAAATTCTATGCGCATATGGATAGCGAGGCGGCTAAGCGCAATCCCTTCTTCGAAGATCGAGTCGCGCATGGCTATTTCCTGGTATCGATGGCCGCAGGCCTATTCGTCTGGCCCGAAGAAGGCCCGGTACTCGCCAACTATGGCATGGACAACTTACGCTTCGCCACACCTGTTTATGCGGGTGATGTATTACAGGTTCAGTTCACCTGCAAACAGAAAGTAAATCGCGAAACCGAAGACTATGGCGAGGTACGCTGGGACACTACCATCGTTAATGAGCAGGGCGAAGTGGTTGCCAATTACGATGTGTTGACTTTGGTGGCTAAGAAAGCAGGTTAATTATTAATGAATAATATACCAACCTAATTCCGCTGATCAAAATTCACCACAACCTCATCACTAATCGGGTGTGCCTGACAGCTGAGAATATAGCCGGACTCAATTTCATGGTCTTCCAGGCCGTGTGCGATATCCATGTCGACCTTGCCTTTCACGAGTTTGCATTTACAGGTTGAACAAACCCCTGCCTTGCAGGAGTAAGGCAGTTCAATGCCATTGTGCATAGCGGCGTCAAGGATGTTTGCACCTACCGTGGCGAGGTCAAACGCGACGGAGCGGCCATCGGCGATGACAGTGACTTTACTGGTTTTTTCTTCACCATAGGTATCTATGCGTTGCTGAGCTTTCTGAATGGCTCTTTCCGAGTCTTCAGACGAATTGGAGAAAAGTTCGTAATGAATTTGATCGTCTGAAAGACCCGAAGCACGGAACCCGCGTGACACTTCGGACATCATCGCCTCCGGCCCGCAGATGAAAGCCTCGTCGGTATTCACGATGTCGATCACTTTACTGGCGTGTAACATAGCACCTTTTTGATTGTCGATTCGGCCGTTTAATAAATCAGCACCCTGATCTTCTTCATCCATAATATTAATCCACTGGAGTCGATTCATGTATCGGTTTTTAATAAAGCTTAATTCGTCTTTGAACATCACCGATGTGCTACGACGATTTCCATAAATCAGCGTGACCTGACTTTCGGGCTCTTGTTCTAGTACGGTCTTGATGATGGAGATCATCGGCGTTATCCCACTACCAACCGCGATGCACATGTAGCTTTTTGCTTTTCCATTCAGTGTTGAATAAAAACTGCCCTGTGGCGGCATGACTTCAACTGTGTCACCCACTTTAAAACTGTCATTGGCATAATTAGAAAACAACCCGTTTTTGACGCGTTTTATGCCGACACGCATATGCCCGTCGTTTATACCAGAACAGATCGAATAAGAGCGGCGCACCTCTTCACCCTCAATATCGGCTTTAAGCGTGAGAAACTGTCCCTGGATGAAATTGAATTTATCTCTGTATTCTTCGGGGACCTCGAAAGATACGCAAACTGCGGTGTCGGTTTCGGGTCGCAGATCTTTTATAGTGAGTGGATAAAAGTTAGTGTCGGACATAATTTATCCTCAAATGCTCTTAAAGTAGTCAAAAGGTTCATCACAATCCTGGCATCGGTGCAGGGCCTTGCAGGCTGTCGAACCAAATTCGGAAATGGTTTCTGTGTTGGTTGAACCACAATGAGGGCAGGCTATTTTCTGGCACGCACCCTGCTGGCAATTTTCAGGCGGCGCAATGCCATATTCCCTCAACTTTATCCGGCCTTCCGGTGACATCCAGTCAGTCGTCCAGGCGGGTGCTAATAATAGTTTGATTGAAAATCTGGAGTAGCCGGACTGACTTAATACTCTGCCGATATCATCACTGATCGTACCCATCGCGGGGCAACCGGAATAGGTCGGGGTAATCGAGATAAAGATTTCATCGTCCTGTTGCTCTACGCCGTTAAGAACGCCCAAATCCCAGATACTCAGTGCCGGAATTTCCGGATCTTTGACCTCATCGAGTAAATTCCATACCTCGGGTATAGCGGATTCGGTGCGTCGGCTCAGACGATCCGAGTACGCGGCAGAAACCAGAGGTATAATGTCGGTCATGCCTACCACTCAAGACCGGGATTGGCGCGATGCACGCATTGCATCTCGTTTAACATCTGCCCCAGAAACTCTGTATGGTAACCTTCGCGGCCGCCTTTAACCTTCCATTCGTCTTCGGGCGGGATTAGTGTCGCTTCCTCCAGTATGCTTTTAACCTGCGTAGTCCAGGCAGCTTGTAAACTAGTGTTGTCAACGCCGATACCAGCATCAGCTAGTTGTTGCTCTAGTGCATCCAGATCAAACATTTCGTGGGTAAAACCCCAGAGATCGTCGAGTGCAGTCTGTGCACGCTTTTTGCTCTCCTCGGTACCTAAACCGAGGCGTAACACCCATTCACTGCTGCGGCGTAAGTGGTAGCGAGTTTCCTTAATAGCTTTGCCAGCTATCGCGGATAGAGTTTCATCGCTGGATTGCTGCAACTGTTCGAGATAGTACAAATTGAATACATCCACCAGTAATTGCCTCACCATGGTGTAGGCAAAATCACCACGCGGTAATTCCATCAACAGCAGGTTCTGATACTCACGATGGTCGCGCATGTACGCAAAATCATCTTCCTTGCGGCCATCATTGGCTAGCTCGGCGGCGTAGCTATAAAACATGCGTGCGCGGCCAATAAAATCGAGTGCTACATTTTGAAGTGCCAGGTCTTCCTCGAGAAATGGTCCTTTACTACACCATTCAGAAACCCGGTGCCCAATCACTACGGCATCATCACCCAGCCGTGTAGCATAGTCCTGTATTGCCTGCTTGTTCACTTCAGCCATGGTAAGCTCCATTACATATTGTTAACTTCGTCTGGCAACTGATAATAAGTCGCCAGACGATAAGGTTTGTCGTTAGACGGGTCATAAAAGCTTTCACTATCGTCTTCCTGAGAGGCGCAGATATCGTCCGAACGCACTACCCAGATGCTGACGCCTTCGCTACGGCGCGTGTAGACATCGCGAGCGTACTCGAGTGCCTGTTCATGATCTTCGGCATGCAAACTACCGACGTGTTTATGATCGAGACCGCGCTTTGAGCGCAGAAATATTTCGAATAATTGCAGGTTTTCTGCTGACATAATCCTGTCTCCGACTAATCGTAAGTATTGGCCACTCAGGCGGCTTTAAGTTTCTTCTTTTGTTTATATCTGACTAGAGCTTCGCGTACCCATGCACCCTCTTCATGGGCCTTAATATGATGCTGTACCCGCTGTCGGTTACAGTGACCATCGCCATGAATCACGCGTTTGAATTCATCCCAGTCGAGTTCACTACCTTCGAAATGCCCGCGTTCTTCGTTCCATATCAGATTCTTGTCGGGATGTTCCAGACCTAAAAACTCGATCTGTGGTGCGGTTTGATCGATAAACTTCTGGCGCAGGTAGTCATTGGTTTCGCGCTTTATTTTCCATTTCATCGAAGAGGCTGAATGCGCCGATTCGGAATCGTGCGGACCGAACATCATCAACGAAGGCCAGTAAAATCGGTTTAATGCATCCTGAGCCATGGCCTTCTGAGCCTCACTACCACGACACAGCGTTAGCATCAGCTCGTAGCCCTGGCGTTGATGGAAACTCTCTTCCTTGCAGATACGCACCATACTCCGTGAGTAAGGCCCATACGAAGTGCGTTGCAACGAAACCTGGTTAACGATTGCGGCACCATCGACAAGCCAGCCAATAGCGCCGACATCGGCCCAGGTTTGTGCGGGGTAATTGAATATCGAGGCGTATTTGGCACTGCCGTCCTGCAACGCATTGATCATTTCTTCACGAGTAATACCGAGGGTCTCGGCAGTACTATAGAGATAGAGGCCATGCCCACCCTCATCTTGAACTTTCGCGAGTAGCACGGCTTTACGGCGCAGTGAGGGCGCACGAGTTATCCAGTTGCCTTCGGGTTGCATACCAATCACTTCAGAATGCGCGTGCTGTGAAATTTGACGTATTAAATTCTTACGATACGCTTCAGGCATCCAGTCCTTAGGTTCTATCTTGTCTTCGGCATCGATTTTCGCCTGGAAATTCTGTTCCTGATCTAGTGCCACGTTAGATTCTCCTCAGGGGGATGGGGGGTTATAGCTTTATGATACATATTGTTTATTTTTGGTCAACTATTTTGTATCACTTTAAAACCGGCCGGGCAGGATATTTCCCGTCAGCCTGGTTATTTGTATCTGCCCCGGCTATCTATAGCACCACCATCAAAGCGCTGGCCATCGCCGTGGTCGCGATGATGAACCAGCGGTAATATGTTTCAGGGATTTTCTTTACCACATAAATGCCTAATACCGCGCCTAGCCCGACCGCCGGGATGGTGATCATATCGATCATAAAACTGTCGAAGGTTATGGTTTCCCAGATATACACGTGAAAAGGAATTTTGAATAAGTTGATTATCAGGAAAAACCATGCCGCAGTACCGATAAATTCAAGCTTGGGCAAGCGCATCGTCAACAGGTAAAGCGCCATCATCGAACCGGCAAGATTGCCGACCATGGTGGTAAACCCTCCCAGAATACCCAGTACGGCGGCTAGCCAGAACAGGTTGGGAACTCTGACCGCCCTGGACCTTTCCTGCCACACCATAATGCTAAGACTTATCAGTATCGTAAAACCCATGATGAAACGAAAAATCTCGTCATCGATTTGATCACCGATGTAGGTGCCGGCGAAAACGCCTAGCGCCGCCCAGGGGAAAATCCTGAGTAGATGGCTCCAGTTCGCATGCCGGTGATAATAGACCACAGCGAAAATGTCGGCAATGCAGAGAATCGGCAGCATAATGCCACTGGAAAGCTTGCCACCGAATACCAGTGCCAGCACGGGCACCGCAGCCATGCCGGTGCCGTGGACACCGGTCTTACCCATGCCGATCAATAATGCCACGGTAAACAGTAACAGCAGTTCAACATGACTGAGCTGGAAGGTAAACAGGGTAATCAAAACGAAACCAGGCTGGAAAAACTCAATGCATCATAACACGATGATGTGCCGGGTCCTGCGTCAGTTTGCGCAGTCTCCCAAAAGCACTTCAAAAAATTATATCGTAGAGACTGATCCGCCCGGTTTAACCCACTTTGCCAGGGCTACGAACATTTGATCGACATTGATAAGCGATAGCTTATTTGTTCAACGCCTGTGTAATTTGAGCATTGGTCGAGCGTAGCGTAAATGCGTCAAATTGACACACTAGATATGCATCGCTACAATACGTACATATTTACGTACATGTACAGGTAAAATAAAATGGAAAGCATTAG
>JAOUJX010000316.1 GCA_029882955.1 Gammaproteobacteria bacterium | reverse complement strand
GGTAAACCAGTTTATTCTGCACAGCCTGCGCCCGGTCGAACTGCGCGCTAGAGGGGCACTGAATTTCTGATATGCCCAAAAACACAATAAATCAGAAAATATCAGCTATTATCTAACCACTTAAGTGGCTAAGCGGGTGATACCGATGAAACCAAAATTTCCAGTACTACTCCTTAGCGGCCTTCTTGTTGTACTGAGCACACTGCCTGCTACGCAGGCCGGTGAGATTACTATAGGCTCAGTCTCATACAATCCAGCCAAAGAGATTAAAAAATACAAACTTTTAACCGACTATCTAAACTCATTAGAAGAAATTAGGGCTATAGGGGAAGTTAAGATTCGCATTACTGACAATATTAATGGCATGATAGACCTGATGAAATCAGGACAGGTTGATATGTACATCGATAGTCCATTCCCGAGTTTCAGACTTCAGGAATCGGGGGTGAGCAAAATTGCACTACGGCGATGGAAAGGCGGCGTCGCGGAGTATCACAGCGTTATATTTGTTCGCAAAGATAGTGATATTCATACCTTGTCCGATCTCAGGGGTAAGCTATTCGCTTTCGAAGAACCCTTTTCAACTTCGGGTTATTACCTGCCCAAATCATCATTAATACAAAACGGATTCACCGTATCCGAAAAAGAAAACCGCGGTGCGCTAATCGCCGATGACGAAATCGGATATATTTTTTCTGAAGCTGACGATACCACGGTAACCTGGGTCAGAAAAAACAGGGCAGCTGCGGGGGCGATCGATAACGTTAAGTTCGATAAAATTAAAGATAAAATCAGACAGCAATTTCGCGTCATACACCGCACTATTAATGTCCCGAGGCAGGTCGTCAATTTCCGTAGTGACCTGTCAGCCAACACGAGAACAAGTCTCGCTAAAGCTTTGCTGGAAATGCATCATTCGGAATATGGTCGACTACAGTTAAAAGCATTCAAGGAAACTCTGAAATTCGACGAGTTCCCGGTATCGTTAGAACAAGCGCTCCTGCCGATCAAATCAATGGCTAATTCAGTCCAGTAGGCGATTTTTTTCAACCATCATGCGATTGACCCTGAAGTCAAAACTGATACTTTTCACATTGCTCATCAGCCTTGTGATCAGTGCCTCAATTGTTACGACAGCGTTAATAACTCAGGAAAGTAGTATTCAACGTGAATATACGCGAAAAGCCCTAACCCTCGCTAACTTGCTGAGCAAGTCAACGATTAACGCAATATATGAATTGAAAATTCATGAACTTGTCGAAATATTATCTAGCGCCACTGATGACCGGGATGTAATTACTGCCTGGGTAATCGATGAAGAAGGTCTAATTCTCAACGATGGTACCGATGAAAACGCACTGGAAGCCGAAGAATCCCCTCAGTTATCCCAATATCTACTGACGGCTTCGAGCAATAACAGGGCAGTTCACTGGATAACGGCAGAGAATACGCTTTCGATTATTTCACCAGTTAATACCGCTAACGGGGAGCAAATTGGGTCTATCTACCTGGAATTATCCCTATTAGAGGCCCGACGGACGTTACACCAGCAAATACTCTCGCTTGTTTCATTATCGGTCGGCCTTTTCCTGGTTGGCATGCTAATCGCTTATTTCGCGGCCATTAAATTACTCAGGCCAATTCAGAAAATGCGCGACATGACGCATCAGATCGCACAGGGTAATTATAATATTAGACTGGCTTCCGAAACCCGCGACGAACTGGGAATACTGGCCGAAGATATAAATGATATGTGCTTTCAGATCCAGCACACCACAGTATCGAAAAACTACGTCAACAATATTATCGATTCGATGAACGACAGCCTGTTCGTAATCGACGAAAATGGCCATATTATCTCGACCAATCGGGCACTAAGAGTCCTGCTCGGTTATCGGCCTAAGGAGCTCATTGGCCAGTCCGCCAATATGCTATTCGACCAACCAGCCATCGAAAATAATCGCAAAATAGATACCCGGGAAGATATTTACTTTAAATGTCACTCCGGAGAGCTTATCCCCATCAGCTTAAATATTTCCCACTTTTTCGAAGCCGGGACTATTAACAATAAACCATCATGGGTGGTAGCCGAGGCACAGGATATCCGGGAGCAGAAGAAAGCTGCCGACAAACTCCTCGCAGCACTGACCGATGCAAAGGCAGGATCACTAGCGAAAAGTCAGTTTTTAGCTACTGTCAGTCACGAGATTCGTACACCCTTGAACGGTATCATGGGTATGAGCGAAATATTGCAAAATACTACGCTGGACCAGGAGCAGGCCGACTATCTCAAGCTTATCAAACAGTCGAGTAACAACCTGCTGGAGATTATCGATAAGATTCTCAATTATTCCCAGATCGACGCAAACATGATCAAACTGGAACCGGTGCCGATTGATCTCAGGGAGATCTGCGAGGAATGCTACCAGTTAAGTGCGCCTAATGCAGAGGAGAAACAGTTAGATTTCAGCTTTGACTACCCTGACAGTTGCGAACGAAACTTCCTCGGCGATCCACTCCGGTTGCGACAAATTTTTCTGAATTTAATCGGCAATGCAATCAAATTTACCAACAGCGGACACATTTATTTCTCTGTATCGGGCGAAAGTTCCGATAACGAAATGCAATTACTCTTCAAAATAGAAGATACAGGTATCGGCTTTGACGAAAACCAGATCGACTATTATTTAATGAAATTCACCCAGGGTGACCAGGGCAATACACGCAACTACGGCGGAACCGGTCTGGGGCTGGCCATCACGAAGCAACTGGTAACCATGATGGGCGGAGAACTAGAAGCACACAGCACACCAGGGCAGGGTTCGACCTTCTGCGTGAAACTAAGGTTACAGTTGGCCGGTTAAGGTTGCGAGTTTAACGTTGCAACAGAGCCTTGGCTTCCCGACGTCGGGCGTGTAATACAGGTTCGGTATAACCATTTGGCACTTCCAGCCCTTTAAACACCAGATCGAGTGCCGCCTGAAACGCGATACTCTGCTCGAAATCCGGGGCCATATTCCGGTATTGAGGGTCATGGCTGTTCTGCCGATCAACGATTTGTGCCATTTTCTCAAACACCTGTCGTATTTGCACCTCGCTGGTAATGCCGTGGTGCAACCAGTTAGCGATATGCTGGCTTGAAATCCGCAAAGTGGCACGGTCTTCCATCAGCTCGACATCGTTGATATCGGGCACTTTAGAGCAGCCGATACCCTGATCGATCCAGCGCACCACGTAGCCGAGTATGCCCTGAGCATTGTTTTCCAGCTCTTTCATCAGGTCGCTTTCATTGATTTTAAAGTCGCCGAGAACCGGGATGGTCAAGATATCATCGAGACTGGCTCGAGAGCAGCTAGCCAATTGCTGTTGCCGTGCGAAGACGTCGACGTGATGGTAGTGCATTGCATGCAGACTGGCAGCAATCGGTGACGGTACCCAGGCGGTATTCGCACCAGCTCGCGGATGGGCAATTTTCTGCTCCATCATCTGCGCCATATTGTCGGGCGCTGCCCACATACCTTTGCCGATCTGACCATGCCCGACCATGCCGGTTTCAAGACCAATATCGACGTTCCAGTCTTCGTAGGCCAGAAGCCATTTTGAATTTTTCATTTCGTTCTTTGGAAGCATCGCATCGGCTTCCATGCTGGTGTGTATTTCATCGCCTGTACGATCGAGAAACCCGGTATTAATAAAAACGACTCGCTCACTCCCGGCCCTGATGCATTCCTTCAGGTTAACCGTGGTGCGTCGTTCTTCGTCCATGATACCTATTTTAAGCGTGTTCCTCTCGAGCCCAAGGGCGTCTTCTACCATGCTGAACAAAGTCACCGCTGCAGCGACTTCCTGAGGTCCATGCATTTTCGGTTTTACAATATAAACGCTACCCTTGCGACTATTGCTAAATAAGCCATTACCGAGCAGATCGTGTTTGGCAGCGAGTACCGTGACCATCGCATCGAGAAAAGTCTCGGGGATATCTTCACCATCGCAGGTAACCGCATCGGTATACATATGTGTGCCGACATTGCGCACAAACATCAGGCTTCTTCCGGGCAGAGTAAACGACTCGCCATTAGGCGCGATAAATTCCGGGTCCGGAGTAAGACTACGCTCGATGGCTTCGTTGTCGCGCATCACTGTGGTGGTCAAATCGCCTTTCATCAAACCACACCAGTTGCGATAAACACGGACCTTGTCTTCGGCATCGACCGCGGCGACCGAATCTTCGCAATCCATAATGGTAGTAATTGCGGCTTCGATACGCACGTCATAAACATTCGCCAGATCGCCCTGGCCGATATAAAAACCCTCGCCGATTAATATCTCGATATGCAGATTATTATGTCGTAACAGAATAGCCGAAGGCTCATCCGGCTCGCCACGATACCCGGCAAAACACTCGCGCCAGCCGAGTTCAGTTTCGCTACCATCACCCATCACGACAACCAGTTTGCCTGAACGCACCTTGTAGCGGGTAACGTAGTGATGACTGCCGACGGCAAGCGGGACAGCCTGATCAAGAAAATCGCGCACATAACGGATAACCTGCTGACCGCGCACCGGATTATATTTAGCGGTTTTCTTACAGCCCTGAACTTCGAGAACGATATCGGTGCCATACAGGGCATCGTAAAGACTATTCCAACGTGCATTAGCAGCGTTCAGTGCATACCGTGCGTTATCTACCGGCACCACCAACTGCGGACCGGCGATGACCGCGATTTCGTCGTCGACATTTTCAGTCGTTACTTTGAACGGTTCGCCCTCGTCAACCAGATAGTTGATTTCCCTGAGATAAGATTGGTACTTTTCCGGGTCGATCTGGCCGGGATGGGACTTATGCCAATTATCCAGCTTTTGCTGAAACTGATCTCGCTGGTTCAGGAGCTCGCGATTATCACTACCCAGGGAAGCATTAATATCGGCTAGAGACTGCCAAAATTGCAG